>NZ_JAQIBU010000336.1 GCF_027858935.1 Oleiagrimonas sp.
CGCTCCAACGCCACGCCGGCACGACTGATCACCCTGCCGGCCTTCGCAAGCTGGCGGGCGGGCGTGGCGATACCTCGCAGATAGGCCAGGAAAACCAGCAGATCACCCGGCGTCAACACCCCGCGGATGACCCGTGAGGCTCCGTACCAGACGATTGCGCCTGTCGCCACGGCGATGACCAGGTTCATCGTCGGTCCGTAACGCGCCTGCACCATGTTGGCCTGAATGCTCGCCGCGAGACTCTTACCCGCATGCTCACCAAAGCGGTCATCCTCGTGCGACTCACGTGAAAACGCCTGTACGACTTGCACGCTGGCCAGGATCTCCTGGGTGAAGCCCCACAGCGTGCCCTCGTGGTTTCGCACCTGACGCACCGCCTGTTTCAGCCGGCGTGAGTAGAACCGGGCGATATAAAACAGCAGCGGCGCCACGGAAAGGGCGATCAACGCGTAGCGCCAGTCGATCAGGAACATCACGCAGGCCATCCCGAGGATGGTCAGCGCATGAGGCAACAGGTCAATACCGAGGGCGGCGACGAAATCCTGCAGTTGTTTCACGTCACCACTGAGTCGCGACATCAGTTCGCCGCCACGATGACGACGATGAAATTCCAGTGACAGGCGCTGAAGGTGCGCGAACAGGTCGGAGCGGATCGCAAAGACCACGCGCTGTCCGGCATCCAGGAAAACCCGGTTGCCGAGATAGACCAACAACGCGTCCGCCGCTCCAAGGACTAACATGAGCAGCGCCAGCAGGTTCAGCAGTGGCATTCCATGCTGAACGAATGCTGGCAACATCGCCTGCAATTTTGCTGGCAACGGATGATTGAAGATCACGTTGTCGAGGATGTACTTAAGCGGCCATGGAAGAGCCACCAGCACCAGGGCTCGAACGCTCATCAGCAGCGCGCCACCTGATAGCGCCAGCCACTCTTTCCTGAGGTAGTCCAGCAACCACGCTGAAGGATGTTCGGTTACCGACCTCACAATGCCACCGCGCGCGTCAGCGCTGGCGTGGGTGCCAGCGAAAGCGCCTGTTCGACCACATGCCACCAACTGTGACTGGCCGCCTCCCGCTCGGCCGCCTGCCCCATCAATCGACACTGGTCCGGGAGGTCAATCAGGTCCAACAGTGCCTTTGCGCAGCCAACTGCATCGCCGGGCGCGTACAGGCTCCCCGTTTTCCCATCATCAATCAGGTCGACAATCTGTCCAATCTGCGGAGCCACCACGGGACGCCCCGCCGCCATGGATTCGATAATCTTCAACGGTGAAAAATAGAAGTCCGCGTGCGGCAGATAAGGTGCGATGCTGACGTCGATCGCATCCAGCCATGCGGGAATTTCAGCGTGCGGCACCCGTCCCGGAAGCAACACGACCTGATCCAGCCCGCAGTCGGACACACGCTGGCGAATCGTCTCCCATTCCGGTCCGTCACCAACCGCCACCATGCGCACATGTGGGCGAAGTTCGTGCAAGGCCCGGAATACTTCCAGCAAGAACATCATGCCGTGCCAGGGTTTGAAGCTGCCGATAAAGCCCAGTAGCGGCTCCTCTCCCAGACCCAGTTTTTCGCGCACGGCGGCGCTGCCTTCATGTTTGCCGAAGCGTGCCAGGTTGACCCCATTGGGCAGGACGTGAACCTTCTGATCGCTACCCAGGACGCCAGCGACGTGGGCGGCAACCGCATCGGATACGGCGACGATCGCGTCGGCCCCACGATACGAGTCTTTCTCGGCCAGCCGCGCCTCGCTCTCCAGCTTCAACCCGCGAAACCGGCGTTGCTCATCGACCAGCGGCGCATTCACCTCAAGCAGCCGCGGTACGCCGAATTGTCTGGCAACGCGTATGCCCTCGCGATGGAACAGGGCATGCCGCTCATAGACCAGGTCGGGTCTGAAGCCCATGCTGGACAGTTGCGCCCACAGCCGAGCTGGAAGCGTGCGGTCATAGGCTATGCGGCTCACCTCGCGACGCAGAGTCAAGTCGGACAGCGCGGAGATTGGCATGCCAAGCGCCACGCACTCGGCCTTCAGTTCCGTTTCGCTGGCGTTGTATTCAAGGCAAACGATGCGTCCAACAGGCGCAGGATTGCCACTGCCCAGCGTGGCGCAGGCCAGCACCACCTCATGGCCCAGTTCCGCCGCCGCCGTGACAAACTCACGCACATGCACGGAGGCACCTTTGTCACCGAGCACTGGAATGCCACGGTCGGGATTCAGGTAGAGAATTTTCATGATCCGGCCTCCACGGGACTGGCCTTGCCATTGACGACATCAGCACCGTTGGCATGAACATCCCCGCACGCGTGGCAGTCATCAATCAATGCATGCAGCCGACGCGTCGTTGTCCACAGATCGAAGTCCTGCTCAAGGCGATGGCGTGCCGCCTGAGCGAGGCTAACCGCCTGTTTCGGATCAACCAGCAGCCGTTCGAGTGCATTCGCAAATGAGACAGGATTGCTTGGCTGCGCCAGCAGACCGGTTTGTTCATGGACGACCAACTCCGGTATGCCGGATACGTCGGTGGAAACAACAGGCACGCCGGTCGCCATGGCTTCCGCGATCACGTTCGGAATGCCGTCGCGATCGCCGTCGTCGGTGATGCGAGGCGCCAACGCGAACACGTCTGCATGGCGGTAGAGTGCAACGAGCTCCGCGTGCGTCATGGCACCTTCAAGCGTCACCACCCCGATCAACCCTAATTCATCGATTTGTGCTGCAAGGGCACTGCGCAATGGACCTTCACCGACGATCATGCAACGGAAATCCAGGCCTTTTCGAAGCAGCATCGCGCAGGCGGCAATCAGATCGTCGTGACCCTTCTTTTCAACCAAACGACCCACCGAAAGCACAAGCTTGGGTGGGGTCGAGGTGCACGCCGACTGCTCGGCACGCGGACTGAACTGGGACAAGTCAATACCGTGATAGACCAGATGAACCTTGTCGGCGTCATCACCCAGCAGGTCCCGCAAGTAGCGGGCGTTGTAATCGGTGCACGTGGCGACAAACGTGGCGGCGCGCGCACGCTTGCGAATAACGTGTGGCGGCGTCAGGTACAGATCCTTGGCATGGGTCGTGAAGCTGTAGGGAATACCACTCATCAGGTTCGCAAAGCGCGCCGACGCCGCCGGCGCATTGGCGAAATGGGCGTGGATATGCAGAATGCCGGAACGTCGGCATGTGCTTGCTATGTAGGCGCCACGTCCAAACTGCTTCCATACCGACAACGGAGTGGGCGAGAGGGCAGACCACACGATTGCCCGCGACACGGCACCCGCGTAACGCAACGGCGATGAGGCCAACATGTGGCCGTGGGCTCGGGCCAAGCAAGTCCACTTGCCGAAGCCGGTGGCTACCGGCGAATGGATCGGTGCCTGCACCTGCGCCACCATCGGGTGATGCGGCGGCGGCTCCGGCGGCAACAGCGAGAAAATATTGATCTTCGCGCCCAACCGCTCCATGGCTCGAATTTCATTCAGGATGAAGGTCTCCGTCAGGCGCGGGTAGCGCTTCATCACGTAAGCAACTGGCCTTCTCACCTTCGCGTTCATGCCATGTGCTCCATCAACGTCGTCCTCTCCCTTGAGCTATCCAGCAGATACTCGGTGACCCGCTCGGCTCCATTGAGGTCGATCGACACACTCGACGAATCAGACAACGGTTTGGCGGCAAGTACCTCGGGGATCAGAGCCGCAAGCCGCTGCACCAGATCGGCGTCGGGCTCTACGCTCCACAACACACCGAGTCGCGCAAGCAAACTCGCACGCATGCGCTGCTCCGCTCGCGGCGCTGCCCGTGGGACAAGGATGGCGCGCTTGCGCATAGCAAGTATTTCGGCGCTCGTGTTGTACCCCGCCATCGCGACGACCAGGTCGGCGGCACGCAGACTGGGTACCAGATCAGTCGTGTAATCGACCCATTCGATGTCTGGCCGATGCGCGGCCCGTTGGTACAAGGCGGCGCTTTCCGCACCGGGCATCAAAGGTCCGGTAACCATCACCGAGTACACCATGCCTGGCGGAAGATGTTCGAGCGCCCCCAGGTAGGCATCCATCAGCGGAAACCCATCGCCGCCGCCGCCGGCAGTGACCAGTACCACCGGCTTCCCTTGCGATCGATCGGGGTTCCAGCAGATCTGCTCCAGCGCGGCAGGTTCAGCGCTGTTGTGGGTGGCTTTCGCGGCCACCACATGGCCGCAATAGCGTACGCGGGCAGCGAGTGCTGCTGACATGCCGTAGCCTTCGGCCACATCAAACAGCTCCCTGCTTCCATACACGAAGATATCGTCATAGGCCTGCTCCAGCAGCGAATATATCTGTTGTTCGCGCCAGGTTTTTTGCACCGTTGCCGGACTGTCCAGAATATCGCGCAGGCCCACAATGGTCCGCGTATTGGGCAGTTCCCTTCGAATCAAAGCCAGCGTCGGAAGCAATTCCCCATCCATGCCAGCCGGTGCGTGATCCACTAGGAACACATCCGGGCGGTGACGCAGCACGGTATTCAGAATCAGTGCTTCGCGGTAGCCCTTGACCAAGCTGAACAGCTGAGCAGAGTCGCGTGGTGCGTACTGCTCCGCCCCGGTCTTGACTACCGGCGGCAAGGGCTGAACTTGAAGACCGCGCGGAAGTTTCCATTGGTTGATGACAGGAGATCCTGTCATCAGGCAAACCGAAAACCGGTGATTGCAATCGAGCATTCTCCCGGCGATGGCCAGGTTGCGACGCAAGTGGCCCAGCCCGAAGGTGTCGTGGGAATACAGAACCACCTTGATCGTGTCGGCTAACTGCGCCTCCGCACTCTCCTCGCCCCCTGTGCAAGTGCGTTCACGCGAATTGACAGGGACAGGCTCGGCGTCCTGCACATGAAAGCGTCGGACAGCGTGGTGGGCAAGCGATTCAACGGACATCTGGCGCTCCTGCAGGGAACCGGGGTTAACTGCAGTGAGCAAAATTCGAGCCATACCAATAACTACATGATATATATGTATATTTCAGTAGTATTACAGCTATTCAAGGCATACCATTCGTGCAGCACGCACTGGTTGTCTGCAATTATTTGCGGGGTCTAGGCCAGATCAGGGGGTAGGCGAATATATGGCTCAATGACGGCCGTCCGACGGACAGTGCTCCGGCGCAGCATCGGCCAGCGCCCCGATCACGGTCAAAAGAAGAATCACTTTGACCTTCGCATTGACGTAACAGGGCCGTACATACCCTATCGCACCAGGAGTCTTGGCCACGAAATCCACGACGGCCGTTTGCGAACCCAGGACAAATGGCGGACTGATACCCTGGAAATACTGCCGATTCCAGTAACTCTGCAATTGCGGCTCATCCATGTGAATGACGGCAAGAGTGAAATCACGCCGCAACTTGCTGTCTGGCTTCAAATTCACTGGTACGTAGACGTGGTTGGCAGGGTCCAGAAAAATTTTCTTCAAAAAGACGCTACGCAGCAGATTATTGTCGATCGTTGTCACAGGCGTGTGTCGGGAGACGATGATGGCAATCTGCCGGTCATTGGCGCCTTTCGCCACCGCGTTCGATACCATGCTGCCACCCAACGTGAGGGCGAAAGGAAGTAGCAGACCGCGGAGCCAACAGCATGCCATGACCTAGAAAATCACGCCGGCAGAGACAAACCAGCCACTCGGGTCGAGTGCCGCATTGCGAGAGCCATCGAGTCGTTCAAGCTTCAGGAAAAGCCCGCGTACGGGACGATAGTTGAGCCCTATACTACGAATGGAAAGGGCTCCCTGCTGTGTCGAGCTTCTGTAGCGCTCATAGCGGCCCACCACGTAAAGTTTCCGCGGCAGTGGCACAACGGCCTGCACGAAGCCGCCAACTTCATCGGGCAGAGTCGGGTTGTCTGCCGTGCGCTGCAGTGCTTCACCACTGAACTCCACGTGGCGGCCAGTCCACGCAAAGTCGATGCCAATCAGGCGATACTGCTGCAGCGGATCCCTCAATGTATAGCGGGCGGCCGATGCGCCGACACTGAGCCGATCATCCATCATGTGATAGAGGAATTGACCGCCCACTGCATGACTGAAATCGTTCTTCAGCGAATTGGTCGCGCCGTAGGCACCGTAGGCCAGGTCATGGCTTCGGGCGAAGCCGATCGCCTGGCTGTCGTCAGCAAACAGCCAGTAGTCGAGGTCATGGTTTTGCAGACTTACCGTGCCGTACAACATGGCACCGGTGCTGTGGCGCGCGAAGGCTGCCGTGGTCGTCAGCGGGCGAGAGACTGACCACACCAGCGGATCGGCATGAATCAGGTTCCATTGGCCCACCGGGGTCAGAAACTTGCCGACGCGAAGCGTTATTCCGTTGCTTACTCGATACTCGGCGTAAAGGCGCTCCAAATCGACATTGGCATTTCGAGTGGTGACGTGGTGATCGGTCACGGTCACGGCGTCGCCCAGTTCAACCTCACTGAACATTTTCCAGCGCGCCCCGAAGTCCTTGGTCAGGAACAGGCTAAGGTCTTCGATGGCGAGCGCATTGCGATGATTGTCCAGACCATGAAACTGCACGTCAGCGTAGCCTCCAACCCGCACAGCCTGCTGCGGGAAATAGAGGCCTTGACCAAGGTAGTAGGGCTGCGCCTGACCCACCGAACCGGATCCATCGGCAAGCAAGGGTCCACTCCAGGCAAGCACGCACCCAATCAAGAGAATGCGGCGCCACGGCCCTCGTGCCAGTTTGCTCATGATGACCTGCGCCTTGGAATTGGGGCTATTCGTGTTCGCCGAAAACTGATCACCCTTGCCCAAAGATACCCGGCCAAGACAGGGGTAGGGAATCCAGCGCCGTATTGCTCGTTTCGAGTGTAGCGGCAGTACCCTCAGCGATGTCACCCATAGGTTCTACCCCTGAGGTTTTCCCACGTATATCTACGTCCGATCAACATCTTGTGCGCAAACTGAAGGAACAGTGCGCCATTGATGCGGTCATTCCTCACGGCTTACGAAGCCACCAGAGGAGACCACACCATGCGCGCAACCGAAGTATTGCAAAAGTGCCTGGGCGATGCACTGCAGCCAATGCACGCACTGCGCCGCCGTGTAATGACCCAGCGATTTCTGCACAGGTCAGGCCGCTAAAGCATACGTTTGAGCGGGTGTCTTCATCCCCAGTGCCTGATGCGGCCGCCGGAGGTTGTAAAACTGGATCCAGTCACCGATCACTCGGCTGGCGTGCTGCAGGCTTTCAAAACGCTGCCGGTGGGCACATTGATCCTTGAGCGTAGGTATCACACGCTCGACCATGCCGTTTTGATGCGGGCAGTGCGGCGTGATGAATTCCTGCTTCAGGCCATAGCTGCGCACCAGGTGCGTATAGGCTCGACTGGTGAAGACCAAGC
>NZ_JAQIBU010000170.1 GCF_027858935.1 Oleiagrimonas sp.
CCGACCGAAATGTTCACGGTGATGTTTGCCATCGCCCGAACCGCCGGCTGGATTTCGCACTGGATCGAGCAGCATGAGACCCCGGGGTCTCGAATCGGTCGTCCGCGCCAGGTCTATACCGGTTCCGCCAGTCGCGACTACGTGCCGCGTGATCAACGCTGATCGCGGCCATTGCCGGACAGCGAAGAACAAAACGCCCCGTCATGACGGGGCGTTTTCATTTGCGCATCATGCCCGTTATGGCGCGCGAGGCAGCAGGCTTCAACGTGACAAGGCCGTCATCAGCATGTCATCGAAATCATCTTCCGCGGCGTTGTTTTCCGAGGCGAGCAGCTCATCAAGAGCGCTCAGAGAGGCGCGCTGCATGGGTCGTTCGTCGACGCGGTCCAGCGGTGCCTGGCGCAGGCCATCGCGCGGCAGTACGGTGAGGTCGAAGGGAATTTCCTCGGCGCGGAACAGATAGGCCGGGAAATCGACCGTGCGTTCCCGGGTTTCGCGAAGGCGCCGGCTCTGGATCTCGAAAGGGATGCCGCGTTCATCGAGAAAACGGGGAACCGCTTCCGGGTCATCGCTGAACAGGTGCAGACACACCGCCGAATGCATATCCGCTGTGCCCTCCAGCACGGCGCCGACCAGGCGTGGCTCGAAACGACCAAGGAAACCCATGGCTTCGCGCGCGGCTTCGCGTCGGCGTTGCAGGGCCTGCGGCTGTTCATGGCTGTGGAAAATACGCTGGCGTTCACGCAGGGCCTGTTCGATTTCGCGATTGCGCGGCAACGCCTGCTCGTCCACGACCCCCATGCGTTCGGCGGCCTTGAGCTTGGCGTGATGGAAATCGCGGATGCCGTGCTCACTCATCAATCGCGCGGCCTCCTGGGCCACACGATGACGGTTGCGTTGCAGGCGATCCTGCGCGTGTATGCGATGGTGCCGACCTCGGGGCATGGCGTGCACTCCGTAATCCACCTACAGACTAACCGAGGAGTGGGGTTTTCGGTAGCCGGCATGATCTAGCTCAAGCGTCGGATCGATCCAGTGACTCAGAAGATGTCGTAGGCTTTCTTCTGGTCCTTGTTCTGCTTCTGCTTGCGCGCCAGTTCTTGCAGGTGAGGCACGTCCTCGACCTTGAAGAATTCCTGCATGGCATCGGGATCATTCGCGCTTGTGGGCAATCCGGTCTTGCGATTGATGAGCAGCGTCGTGATGCCGGGAGGACGTGGCAAGGAAGCCTCAGGCGTTCCTTTGAGTGCCGGTCCCATGTAATCCATCCAGATCGGAAGGGCCGCGCTGGCGCCGAATTCGTATCCCAGGCTGGCGTAGTTGTCGAAGCCGACCCATACCGTGGTCACCAATTTGTCGTTGAATCCGGAGAACC
This sequence comes from Oleiagrimonas sp., assembly GCF_027858935.1. Lineage (GTDB taxonomy): Bacteria > Pseudomonadota > Gammaproteobacteria > Xanthomonadales > Rhodanobacteraceae > Oleiagrimonas. The sequence goes on from NZ_JAQIBU010000170.1 coordinate 1,376, forward strand.
ATGCATCACGGTGTTCATTGGTAGTGCCCGTCTTGCCTGCCAGATCAGGCCGGTGAAGTGCACGCGCGGCCATGCCGGTGCCGTGCAGGATCACGCCCTTCATCAGTGATGTGGTCAGGAAATCATTGCGGATGTTGATCACCCGTGGTGCCAGTCGTGGCGTGTCCGTGGCGATGCTGCTGCTTGCCGAAGCGGGCACACTTGCGCTTGAAGCAACGGCGCTGCTGGCCGCGGATACAGGTGCGCTGGCCGCCGCAGCCGTGCTGCTGGCGGAGGCGATTGGCTGCAACGGAAGCAGACCACTGGCGCCCGCGTAGGAGGCGCCTGCAACTTCGGCGCTGGAAGGGGGCGGCGGGAGGCTGTCCGGATCGGCATCCTGCAGGAGACGCGCCTCGCATTTGCGGCATGCGCGCAACGGGTTGGCGGTGTAGATGGCCTTGCCTTCGCGGTTGTCGATCTGCTTGATGAAGTAGGGGTCGATGAGGAACCCGCCATTGGCAAACACTGCGTAGCCGCGGGCCATGCTCAGCGGCGAGACGGATGCCGTGCCCAGCGCCATCGAAAGGTTGTCCGGCACCGCATCGGGGTTGAAACCGAAGCGCAGCGTGTACTGACGCGCAAAATCCAGGCCGATGGTATCAAGCAGGCGTACCGAGACCAGGTTCTTGGATTCGATCAGGGCGGTGCGCAGGCGGATCGGACCATCGAATTTTCCGTCATCGTTGGAGGGCGTCCATTCGCCGTTGGGCTTGGACGGATCAGGCAGCACCACGGGGGCATCGTTGATGATGGTTGCCGGGGTGAAGCCGTGTTCAAATGCCGCTGAGTAGATGAAGGGCTTGAAGCTCGATCCAGGCTGGCGACCGCTGCCCGGCATCAGTGCGCGGTTGAACTTGCTGCGCTGGAAGTTGAAGCCGCCTACCAACGCCCGGATCGCACCGTCGTCCGGGTTCAGCGAGACCAGTCCGCTCTGCGCCAACGGGATCTGGGCCAGTTTCCAGTTGCCCTTGTCATCCTTCATCAGGCGGACGATATCGCCGCGTTGGACCACGCTGTCCACGTGCTGGGGTTTGGGTCCCCGCTTGCGTGGACCGATATATTTCTGCGCCCAGGCGACTGCGGACAGGTCCAGTGTTGCAGTGCTGTGGTCGCCCAGGTAGACGGTTGCCGAGCTGGCATTGCTGGCGGTGACAATGCCGGGCTGCAGACCGGATACCGGGTCATAGTTGGCAAGGACCTTGTCCAATTGCTGCTTGCCTGCATTGGCGGGAAGCTGCACATGGGCCTCGGGGCCACGGTAGCCATGGCGTTGGTTGTACTGCAGCAGTCCCTTGCGCACGGCGGCCTTGGCGATGGCCTGGTCCTTGCTGTTGATGGTGGTCCGGATCACATAGCCATCGGTAAGCGCCGCATTGCCAAGTTTGTCCAGCGCCGTCTGGCGCACCATTTCAGCCACATAGGGAGCATGCACGGCGATCGGCAGTTCATGCGGCGCAGCATGTGGCGCTGTAGCCATGGCCTGGTCGAACTGGGCTTTGTTGATGAAATGGTTGACCAGCATCCTTCGCAGTACATAGTTGCGGCGATCCATGGCCAGCTTGATGTGGTCGATGGGATTGACTACGGATGGACGCTGGAAAGTTGATGCCAGCATGGCGCACTCGGCAATGCTCAGCTGGTCAATCGTCTTGCCGTAATAATACTGGGCGGCGGCCCCGACGCCGTAGGTGCGGTGACCGAGGAACATCTTGTTGAGGTACAGCTGCAGGATCTGGTCCTTGCTCAGCTCATCCTCGATGCGGAAGGCGGTGAAGATCTCGGTGATCTTGCGCGTATAGGTCTTCTGCGCGCTCAGGAAGAAGTTGCGCGCGACCTGCTGTGTGATGGTCGATCCACCCTGGGTCTTCTTGCCGCCGCTGAGGATCACGTGGATACCGGCGCGGATGGTGCCGGTGATGTCGATGCCCGAGTGGTGGTAGAAGTCATCATCTTCCGCGGCCAATACAGCGTTCTTGAGGTTTGCGGGAACATTCTCGATCTTCACCGGCAATCGGCGCATCTCGCCGAATTCGGCAATCAGCTTGCCGTCGGCGCTGAGCACGCGCAGAGGGACCTGCATCTGCACGTCCTTGAGTGAACCAACGGCGGGGAGGCGGGGGGCGACCAGCCAGTAGGCCACGCCGATAGCAATGACCCCCATCATGGTGCCCGCCAGCGCGAGGATCAGCGCATAGCGCAGCAGACGCTTGTATCTAGGCATGGATGTAAAACTTTACTCGGAAACAGGGACCCGGACGCCGGGCGTCAATACCCTGAGTATAGAGGGCTGGCTGCAGCGGTGCGCAAGCCCCGGGTTTCGGATGAGCTGTAACGTGACGTCGCCGACAGGTTCGGCAGCATCTGCAGTATGGGCCCCTCTGGACCTCGCTGCTCGCCAACCGAAGCATGCGGCATGCGTCACGCAACCTGATCCAGACGTGCGATGCGTCACGACTTTGCGCGACGATTCGCACAGATACAGCACAAAGTTGTCGATTTGCCTTAATTTGACGCTAGGATACCCTCCAAGGGTCCGGGGTTGCCCCTGGCGGGTTTGGTCCGGGCCGGGATTCAACAACGCAGCTGATCGATCCAAGCGCAGGTTGGACCGGAATAATCCACTGTTGCCAACCTGTTAAAATTCATATTTAATGTCGATGCGCACATTTCGCTCCTAAAGGCGCATGGGGAAGGGGGAAACGTGAATCTGTTCACTCCCAAAAAGCCGCCACTCATCGGCGTCGATATCAGCTCCACTGCGGTCAAGCTGCTACAGCTTAGCCGTAACGGTGGTCGTTACCGTGTCGAACACTATGCGGTCGAGCCGCTGCCACCCAATGCGGTGGTGGAGAAGAATATCGTCGAGGTCGAGGCTGTGGGTGACGCCGTGCGTCGCGCACTGGCGCGCTCCGGGACCAAGACTCGCTACGCAGCGGCGGCTGTGGCTGGCTCGGCGGTGATCACCAAGGTGATCCCGATGGCGACGGACCTGTCCGAGGAAGACCTCGAGGGACAGATCCAGGTGGAAGCCAATCAGTACATCCCGTATCCGATCGAGGAGGTCAGCCTCGACTTCGAACGGATCGGACCGGTTCGCGACAATCCCGAAATGAGCAACATCCTGCTCGCGGCCTCGCGTACCGAAAATGTGGACATGCGCGTGGCCGCGCTTGACCTGGGGGGGCTCACCGCCAAGGTCATCGATGTCGAGGCCTTTGCCATGGAGAACGCATTCAGCCTGATTGCGGACCAGCTTTCGGTCGCGCGTGACGCGTTGGTGGCCGTGGTCGACGTGGGCGCAACCATGACCACGCTGGCAGTAATGCGCAATCAGCGCACCATCTATTCACGCGAGCAGGTTTTCGGCGGCAAACAGCTGACGGACGAGATCATGCGCCGTTACGGACTCTCCTACGAGGAAGCCGGGCGCGCGAAGCGCCAGGGCGGGTTGCCGGAGACCTACGAGGCGGAGGCGCTCGAGCCATTCAAGGATTCCATCGTGCAGCAGACCAGTCGCCTGCTGCAGTTCTTCTTTGCAGGTAGCGAGTTCAGCAAGGTCGATCAAGTCGTTCTTGCCGGCGGCTCAGGCGGAATCGAGGGCGTCAGCGACATGGTCGAGGATCAGCTCGGTATACCCTGCGTGGTCGCCAATCCGCTGGCACAGATGTCCATTGCCTCGCGGTCCCAGGCGTCCCAGCTGTCCGCTGACGCATCATCGCTGATGATTGCGGCGGGCCTCGCCATGAGGAGTTTCGACTGATGGCGCGCATCAACCTACTTCCATGGCGCGCCGAGCGCAGCAAGCAGCGGGAACGCGAGTTCTATACCCACTTGGGCCTGGCTGCAGTCGTCGCCATCGCGCTGGTGATCGTTTGGGCGATGTGGATGAACATGCGCATCACCAACCAGGACCAGCGCAACGCCTATTTGACAGGCCAGATCAAGCAGCTCGATCAACAGATTGTCCAGATCAAGAATCTGGAAAAGGTTCGTACCCACCTTCTGGCACGCAAGCGCATCATCGAGAAACTGCAAGCGGATCGTTCCAAGATGGTGCACCTGTTCGATGAGCTGGTGAAGACCATCCCGGCCAGCGTCCGGCTGACCCAACTGGTGCAGCAGGGAGATCAGCTCAAGCTGGAGGGCGTGGCGCAATCCAATGCCAGCGTTGCCGATTACATGCGCAACCTGGAAAAGTCGCCCTGGATGAGTCAGATCGAGCTGGGCAAGACCGAAAACAAGCATGTTGATTCACGCATGCCCTACGTTTTCAATCTGAAAATGAAGATGGTCAAGCCGAAAGACAAGAAAGACAAGAAAGACGCGACGGACAAGTCGGACAACGGTGATTCTGCGTCCAACGCAGACGCGGGCCCGAATGCAGACGGAGGTGCGAAGTCATGAGTTTCATCGACGACCTGCGCAACCTCGACCGCAACAACGTTGGCGGCTGGCCGAAAACGGTCAAGAACTTCTTCATCGGTCTCCTGCTCGTAGTGATCGTGATCGTTGGCTGGTACTTCTATATCAGTGATCAGCAGGACACACTTACCCAACAGCAAAACCGGGAACAGACCCTGCGAAAGGAGTTCAGCGCCAAGCAGGCCAAGGCAGTGAACCTGGAGGGACTGCGCAAGCAGCTTGCTGACATGAAGGACATGATGCGGCAGATGCTTCGCCAGTTGCCCAGTCGAACCGAGATGCCGGCGCTGCTCGTGGACATTTCTCAGACCGCTCTGGCCGCTGGTCTGCAGGTGGATGTCTTTGCACCGGGTGCGGAGACGACCAAGGACTTCTACGCAGAGAAACCCATCCAGTTGAAGATGGTGGGCACATATCACCAGTTCGGTACGTTCATCAGTGGCGTGGCCTCATTGCCGCGGGTGGTGATCCTGACCATGCACAACGTGTCGCTGAAACCGGCCAAGCCAGGCCCCAACGGCACGGCGGTCAATGGCCGACTCACCCTTGAAGGCACGGTCAAGACCTATCGTTACCTTGACGAGAACGATGAGTCAGCTGGCGATGGCAACGCCAAAGTCAAGGGGGGCAAATGAGCATGCGATCGAACACCATGCGTCTACTGCTTCTGTTGACGGCCCTGCTGGCAGTCGGCGGCTGCACGCGAGGTTCGTCCGATCTACGCCAGTGGGTGGCCCAGCAAAAGGCCCGTAAGGGCGCTCCTCTGCCCCCATTGCCGGTGATCAAGACTTTCGAAAGTTTCATCTACAAGGATCAGGCTCTGCGCGATCCATTTGCACCCAGTCCGGCAGAAGACACGAACAAAAATGTCAAGTCAGGGCCTAGGCCAGATCAAAACCGTCCGCGTCAGCCGCTGGAAGCTTTTGCTCTGGACAGCCTGAAGATGGTCGGCACAATCGGTGTCGGCAAAAATATGGAAGCGCTGATCAAGGATCCCGGCGGGGTCATTCATCAGGTGCACAAAAACAACTATATGGGACAGAACTATGGCCGTGTCACGGACATTGCCGAGGATCGCGTCAAGCTTGTCGAATTGGTGCCGAACGGCAGCGGCGGCTGGATGGAACGCAAGGCGAGCATTGCGCTCGACGAGCAATGAAGACCCATCGGGGGTGATGTACATGATGACCAATACCACTCATCGTCGAGGCGGGGCCATGTCTACCGTGAGGAACAGCGCAATCCGCTGCCTGCTGGCGCTGGTCGCCTTGACATTTGCCGGATCAGCGTGGGCTTCAAGCACGCTCAAG
>NZ_JAQIBU010000023.1 GCF_027858935.1 Oleiagrimonas sp.
GGCCCCCTGTTTTGTTGACCGCATATTTTACAGCCGACAACTTGTCGACCTGCGCTCCCCTGGGTCCCGGTGGCCTGTTGCTCGAACAGCCGCTGCACCTTGGGCGCCTGCAGTGCGAATTACCGGCGCGCGTCAGCGTTCGCCGGGTGTGACCCGGCGGCTTGAAGTCGCGCAGCTCCGGATCGCCGCTGAAGACCAGACCCGGTGCACCGATGCGCTTGAGCAGGATGTCCCAGATGCTGGCGATCAGCAGGTTGATCTTGTGGGTGCGCCAGGCCGAAGGCCTCGCGTGCAACACGAGCGCGCGCGAAAAGAACACCAGGAACTGCGGTGAATTGAATACCACGACCACCCCTCATGGTCCTGGCAATTTCTTTTTATACGCCTGGCCGCTTTCAAAGGCATCGACGCGGCGCGTGCCGCTACTTCGTCACGGAGACCGTCTTGCCCATCTCGGTGCGGGCTTGCAGCAGTTCGCAGATGGCGCGCGCGGCCGTCTCGGGGTCCTGCACCACGCCGCTGGCCTTGGCGCCGCGGAACATCTCGCTGGGCCGAAACCGCGCAGGATCCTTGGCGCGTGCGATCTTCTGCATGTCGGACTCGACCATGCCCGGATTGATGGCCGCGATCTCGAAACCGTGCGACTGGTCCGCCTGTTCCTGGCCCAGGCATTGACTGAACATCGACAGGGCCGCCTTGGTCGAGCAGTACAGTGCCATGTCGGGAAACGCCATCTGCGCGGCACCCGAGGTCATGAAGGCCACCTTCTTGCGCAGCTCCAGCCCACCGAAAAAGGCCATGAAACGCGCCGTGAGCAGCATCGGCGCGGTCAGGTTCACCGCTACATGCTGGCGGATGTCATCGGCGATGCACGCTTCGATCGCGCACGCCGGCTCCACCAGGGCAGCATTGTGGAACAGACACAGCAGCTCGATGCGGTCATCGTCCAGATCCTCCTTGACGCCCTCAAGCATCGTCTCGATCCAGTCGGTGTCGGCCAGACTGCCCAGCACCTGCCGGTAGCCGGGCTTCCCGTCCAGCGGGGACGGCGTCCGCGAAATGCCAACCACCCGGTTTCCCGTGGCCAGCAGCCGGGCCGCGACGGCCTGGCCGATGCCGCGCGAGGTCCCCGTGATGAGGTAGATGCCTTTCATGGTTTGCTCCTGGCTTGATTTGAATGAACCAACTCCGATCCCTTTTCCACAAGCGGAGTCCGATACCCTTCATACTATCCTCGTAGTCGCTCGCTTCCATCATGGGGCAAGGTCCGGAACAATTCGTGGACCGGAAGCGGGATGCTTGAGCGAGGATGGCAAGGGGTGACGTCGAACAAATCCGCAACAGGCGACAACCATCGCGAGCGTTTCTACCGCAGCGTTGCAGAGACGCTGGCGCTGCTGCATGCAGCATCCGGACGGGATCGCGTGCATGCGATGGCGGAAGTTGCCCGGGTACTGGCCAGCACCATGCAACTGCCGCTGGTCTGGATCGGGCGCGTCGCTCCGGGATTGGACGACATCGACGTGATCGCGGTGTCGGGCCGGGCCGCCGCCTACACCGAATCGTTGCGCCAGACACCGGTGGGTGGCCAACCGCGTCACGCCGGTCCCCTGCGCTTGGCGTTACGTGATCGACAGCCCCGTTTCGCCGTGATCGAGGCGCCCGAGTTCGCACCCTGGCGTGTACGGGCACAACGTTTTGGCCTGGTCGCGATCATCGCCGCGGCGACCCATACGAAGGACGGCGGGCGGCTGACGCTGGCCGCCTATCCCGAGGATGCCAGCTGGGCCGACGACCATGACTTCACCGACTGGGCCCAGCGCCTGGTCGTGGAGCTGGCGCGATTCTGGGACGACCAGGCACTGCTGGAACGTACCCAGCGCATCAACCGCTACCGCGATGCGCAACGGCGCATCCAGCGCGCACTGCTGGAGCAGCCCTACCCCGAAGCGGTCTATCGTTCGCTCGCCAACGCGCTGGTCGATGTCGCCGGCGCGGCGGCGGTGTCTGTGTTCGCCGTCGATGGGCAGGAACCCCTGTTGCGCCGGGTGGCCCTTGCTGGTCCGCATGCCGATGCCATGCGGGCACTTCCGCCGTTGCCGCGGCACGCTGAGGGCCCCGTGATCTATACGCCGACCCGTGCGTTCATGGGCGGACGTCCGGTCGTGCGGATGCGACCCTCCGAGCACTCGGATATCGCAGCGGCATGGAAGCGTGACGAGCTGAAGGATCTCGGTGCGCTGGGCTGCTGGCCGATCTTCGCCGATTCGCGCCGACAGGCCGCCGGCGTATTTGCCGTGGTCACAGAGGAGACCGATGCATTCGACCACGAGATGTGGACGCTCCTGGACGAGATTGCCGAAGCCACTGGGCTGGCGTTGCGCCAGCACGAGCAACGCGCTGCGCTGGCGTACGAGCGCGAGCGGTAGACCTACTTTGCGTTGCACGACTCATTGACTGACCTGCCGAACCGGCGTGCACTCGAACATCATATGGACGAGGCGATCAAGCGAGCCAACCGCAGTGGCCAGCGGTTGGCCGTCGGCATGCTCGATCTGGATGACTTCAAGCCAGTCAATGACCGCTATGGTCATGCCGTCGGTGATCGCGTGCTCGTCATCGTCGCCGCGCGACTGCGCGAGGCGCTTCGCGAAAGCGACTACGTGGCACGTCTCGGTGGCGACGAATTCGTTCTTGTGCTGGAGGGCCTGGAGCACGAGCGCGACCTGGACGTGCTGCTGAAGCACGTCTGCAACGCATTGCGTGCGCCGCTCGGCGTCGACGGTCTGCAGTTCGAGCTGTCGGCCAGCATCGGGGTCGCGCAGTATCCGGGCGAAAACCATGACACCGGTGACCTGCTGCTGCGTCGTGCAGACCAGGCGATGTACGCGGCCAAGTCGCACAAACGTGACCGTGAACAGTGGTGGTTGCTGTCGGCCGGCGATCCAGGACAAGGAAACTGAGAGGGACGCAATGAGCGGGCCCATTGAATCAGGGAAGCTCGGCCGAACATCGATTCAAGTGTTCCATGCACCGTTTTTGTTGGCTCCGTCAAGGGCTCCCAGTTATTGCTGTCGGCCCGTTATGGTAGACGTGGAAAAGCGCTCCGGCCGCCTTTGCCCCTCACGCTGACGTCCTTGATGCATCCACATCGACACAAACCACCCAAACCACCCGGCGCCAGCACGGTGCATCTTTCGCCGGGCGACGGGACCACGGTGTTGGAGTGCCTGTGTTCGCGCTTCCCCGCCGTATCACGGGACGTATGGCGCGAGCGCATGCGTCGCGGACGGGTGCTGGATGCCGCAGGGGAGCCGCTTGCCGTGGATGCGCCCTCCCGCGAGGGCCTGCGCGTGCATTACTTTCGCGAAGTGGCCCACGAGCCACGCATTCCGGTGACCGAAACGGTGCTGCATGCCGATGCGCACCTGCTGGTGGTGGACAAGCCGCATTTTCTGCCGGTGATGCCTGCGGGACGATTCCTCAAGGAGACCTTGCTGTGGCGCCTGCGACATCGCCTGGGTCATGCCGACCTGATGCCGTTGCATCGCATCGATCGGGCCACGGCCGGCCTGGTGCTGTTTTCCGTCGACCCGTCCAGCCGCGCTGCGTATCAGGCGCTGTTTCGCGAGCGCCGTATCGTGAAGACCTATGAGGCGCTGGCGCCGCCGCTGCGCCAGATTGCGTTACCGCAGGTGTACCGCTCGCGGCTGGTGCGTGGCGAGCCGTTCTTCCGCATGCGTGAAGACGAGGGTCAAGCCAACAGCGAAACGCACGTGGCCGTGCTTGAGCGCGGCCGGGACCTGTGGCGCTACGCGTTGACACCGGTCACGGGCCGCACCCACCAGTTGCGGGTGCACATGGCCGCGCTGGGAGCACCGATCCTGCATGATCGTTGGTACCCGCAACTGCAGCCCGAGACAGACGATGACCACGCCCGACCGCTGCAACTGCTGGCGCGCACGCTGGAGTTTGTCGATCCCTTGAGTGGCCGCCCCCGGGTCTGGCACAGCCAGCGGCAATTACTGCACATGGCATGAGGGAACCCATCGCCACCGGCCGAATTAAATACGGGGGCTGCGAAATGGTGACCCCGTTATTTTCGAAACCTTCGCCCAAGTTGAACCTGCCGCCAGACTCGCTTTGGTCCCGTTGCCCATTGCTTGAGTCACCATCAGCACTTGAACCCCTGGCAGTTCCGAACTAGCGTCTCGTTCGACGTCGAAAACATACTCGCCATTGCCGACGCCCCCCACCACGCCTGCGGATGCGTGCGCAGATCGGCGACGTCCTGGTCCAGGTTCGAGATCTCGCCGTTGTCCAGGATCAGGTCTTCGTTCGTCCACCGGCGCCTATAGCGCACCACGTCATGTGTGGCCCAAGCCGCGTTGTCGTCGTAGACGGTCTGCTTCGCTGCTGCCTCGTCGCCGGGCAGTGCGGCCATGGCGGACAGTGCGTAACCGGCAAGCGCGGCTAACAGGATGCTCCGGACCAGCTTCATGGAGCGAGCCTCCGGACTCTGGACAAAGGGACGGAGGTAGTTGATTGGGTATGCCTACCCCCTCCCCTTCTCGCCTGTTTCGCCGCGTGCCGCGCCTATCGAGGGGCAGAAATCCTTACCCGATCCGGGTCATATCCCAAACCGTCCACGTGACTGTAGTGAGCCCAGATTTCCGATTCCATGCGGCTGTCCGGGACATTCGCCGGGTCGTAGGTCGGCGCATCCTTCACCGCCTGCCGCGTCATCTTGACCGATACGGTTTTTTCCGACCAGTTCACGTCCTCGAACCACTCCGGGGCAATGAGCACCTGGTGCCCAAGCCACCAATTGCTCGTGTCGACAATGAGATAGCGAATGGCCCATGAGGCTTCGTCGACCAACATGCCTGCCACGCGACCGATGTCCTCATCGCTCGCCCGAATGTGGTACCCCATGACCTCATTGCAACCGCGCAGGTGGGGATCACCTTGATGTTGCTTTGATTCCTCTGGCGGTGAGGGGGGGTCAAGCCGCGGCTCGACGACAACAGGTGTCGATGTAAACTCCGGCATCATCATTCTTGGATACATGCCACTGCCCCAGAGTCCCGTGCCTGCCCAATATTGCGCATAGCCGAAATGACTGAGGTAATCCGTCTCCTCTTGTCGCGAGACCGGCAGCTGGGTATCGATGTCAGGGCTTGTTTCCACCTGTTCCATCGATATGGCAACGGGTAGATTCCTGTCGGTTTCGTTCGGCTGTCCGACGGCGATCGGGGAGATCAGGACGTTCCGGTGCGTCAGCCATGTTCCCGTTTCGACAACAAGATAGCGGATGACCCACTTGGCGTCATCAAAGTAGAAATCCTTCACATGACCGATGTCACCGTCGGTTGCGCGGATAGCGTAGCCCTCAAGATCCTTGATGCTGCGTAGCATGTGCACGTCTCCTCGTCAGCGCCGACACCAGGCGTCGACGGATGCATGAAGCGGGAATGGAATGAATCGCAGCGAATTGCCCCATGCGTTCTCATCAGCACGCGGGCAGGCCGACTGGCTGCACGGCTTGCCAGATAGCGCGAGTCCTGCAAAGCGTTTGCGACATACTGGCGCCTGCCTGCACGACGGTCGGTTCGGTAACGTACAGTCCAATACAGCGACTGGGTCCCTGAGGTTTTGCGCCGGGACAACGTCGTACAGTTGCAGCCGAGTGAACCGCCCTGGGTTTCCCGGAGGCTCCAACTCTTGAGAGGATGGAGCGATGGAACCCAGGAAGAAGCCCCCGAAGTATTCCCCTAAGGTCCGCGATCGGTTGATGCGGATGGCGTTCTGAAAACGGTGACAGGTTCACATACAGATGTTTGTGTTCGGTAGCGAAGTCGGGTCACAAAAACAGGGGTCATGATCAGGCGACAACAGGTGGCCGGCGCATGCCCGGTATCAGGGTGAACGCCATGCCGATCACCAGCAGGGCGTCCATGGTGGCCAGCTCCCACGTATTGCCGGGCAGCGGCTTGAGCACCATGTCGGCCACGACCAGCAGCAGGATCACGTAATCGAAGCGTGCAATCGTCAGCAGATTTTCGGCCAAAGGCACCAGACCCGGATGGTCCTTGCCCATTTCGGCACCCATGGCCGACAGCTTCTCGGCGCGCGGCTTGATCAGCAGTATCCCGTTGAGGAAGGTCGCGGCAAAACCCACCAGCCCGAGATTCACCCACAACAGGGAAAACTCCCCGCCGATCCAGGCGGCGGCGGCTCCGAACATGACGGTGAGCAGCGAAAACGGCACGAACAGCGGCGGCCCCAGGAGTGCCACGATGTCCACGACCGCCATCACGCCACTGGACCCGTGTTTGCGGCGTGCGATCTCCGCTGCATACAGCAGTGTGAATCCCCCGCCAACCCAGACGATGGCGAAGAAAACATGCAACAGTTCAATCAGCGCATACCCGTTCATTGATGTACCCCTCCCAAGACAAACATATCCTTGCGGACCCGACGGACCGGCATGGTGCGCACGGATCCATCCGTCTCAAGCCCCCAACATGCTCCCTCCCGACGCACGGGGTCTCGAAATTGAATGCACTTGACCGCGTTTTTTCGCACCCGGCCTTTTTACCAAACGACTGCAATTGAACCTGGACCCATTTTCAGGAACATAGATCCAATTCCCTGTGGGGTCTTTTTGATTGGTTCTGGCCACGTCATTTTCCTTCATGGGTTTGCTGGGCCTCGAAAACCCGTCTCAACGCCGGATCCAATACATCGACTTGTCTCTTGCGCTGCATGAATGCGCGCTGCCCGGGGGGTAACTGGCAATTACGCGACAGGGTATCGGCCTGTTCCGACGTCACTGCCTGCACGTTCTGCACATTGACCACAACCGCAAGCGTATCGCCCAGGGGCGCCAAGGCGTCACATATCCGTTGGATGGAGCCCATGGTGCGATAGCGCGCTCCTGCAACCATCACGATCAGGTTCGTACGATCCAGCCAGACCACGCCCCGCACCCCTTCAAGCGGCTCAATCGCCACGCGGGCAGCCTCGTGGTTGATCGGGCGGGACGGATCAGGGATGCGCATGGCGCGTATCAGGTCCTTGCGCATTGCATCCGATTGCGCACGCACAGCCTGCGTGTTCCCGCTTGCAGCGGCTGCCTGCATGGCGAGGATATGACCGGCCATGACGACCGGATTGCTGCTTTGGCCGGATGCACCGGTAAGGCGTGGGGTGTCCCTCGGCGCTGGGTCCGGCGTCTGTGTGCATCCACTTGGCAGTACGACCAACAGCAGCCAGACACAAAGCAGCCCAACCCATGAACACGCGAGACCATGGCGCATGCGATGGCAAGGCACAGATGTTGCGCTGTTCGGTCTATCGATCACGGCGCGAACCATGCCGCCCCCTTTTTTCTGTAGCGACTGCCGCAAGTGGCCATGCACATGCCGCGGCGATAAGGCTCGGGACTGCGATCAGGTGGAAGTGCAGCATGCCGATCTCCCCCGCAGAGAATGCAAACCGGCAAGCGGTGCTCATGCCGTTGGCTCCACATACGCATGGTACGCAAGATTGAGCTGCAAGGGGACCCGACTTCAAGTGAACAAAGTGAGCCGAAAGGGGACGGCATGAGCTGGCCCTCCGAAAGGGCTCGGAGGCCATGAAGTCAATTTAATTCCCTACATCCCCCCTTTTTCTCTTTTTGACGCTGAAGCCCAGGAGCCTGACTTTTCTGACAAGCAGCGGTGATCGTTCGTTATCGAACAGATAGATCCGTCCAACGGCCTGATAATGCATCGAGGTTAGCGCCGACCGCGTTTCCCAATCAGACCCGGAAGGAGCGACCATGTCGACCATCACCACCATTAATCCTGCGACCGAAAAAGAAATTCAGACCTACGAAATCATGACCGAAAAGCAGGCGACGGACCGGCTTGAGGCCTGCCATGCAGCGTTTTTGCAATGGCGCGAACTGAGCCATCAGGAACGGGCCCCCTATCTCAAGAAGATCGGCCAAAAATTGCGCGACAATGCCGATGAGTTGGCTGCCTTGATGACCAACGAAACCGGCAAACTCCTGAAGGACGGACGCGTTGAGGTCGAGCTCTGTGCAGCGATCTTTGATTTCACCGCTGAAAACGGACCCGCCGCGCTGGCCGATGAGGAGCGTGCGCAGGGTATCAACGGAAAGCGCGGCGTCGTCAGCTATCAGCCCATTGGCGTCATCTATTCGATCCAGCCCTGGAACTTTCCCATCTACCAACCGGTTCGCGTGCTGGCGGCAAACCTGATGGTCGGTAACGGCTGTGTTCTGAAACACGCCAGCATCTGCACCGGATCTGGCCTGCGTTTGCGTGAATTATGCATTGAGGCTGGCCTGCCCGAGGACCTGTTCCAGGTTATCGTGATCGACCATGACACCAGCGATAAGCTGATCGTCCACCCCAAAATTCGTGGTGTCACGCTGACCGGCAGCGACGGGGCCGGGCGACACATCGGTGCGGTAGCCGCCAAGGCGTTGAAGAAAACCGTCCTCGAACTGGGCTCGAATGACGCCTACCTCGTGCTCGAGGATGCCGACATTGAAACGGCGGTGAAATTCTCGGTTATGGGGCGGCTTTACAACAACGGAGAGACCTGCATTTCCGCCAAGCGCTTCATCGTGACCGACAAGGTCTATGACGCCTTTGTCGATGCCTTCGTCGCTCAAATGAAAGACATCGTCATGGGCGATCCCACGCACAAGGATAGCCAGCTTGGGCCACTTTCAAGCCAGGAGCAGTTTGATACGGTCAAACAACAGGTGGACACCAGCGTCGCCAAGGGTGCAAAGATCCTCTGCGGCGGCGAAGTACCTGACCGCACGGGTGCCTTTTATCCCGCCACGGTGCTGGCCGACCTCGCGCCCGGCATGCCCGCCTTCGACGATGAAATCTTCGGACCTGTCGCATCCATCATCCGCGCCAGGGATGACGAGGACGCCATGCGACTGGCGAATGAAAGCCGCTATGGTCTGGGCGGCGGAATCTTTTCAAAGGACGAGGAACGTGCCCTCAAGCTGGCCCGCGATTACTTCGACACGGGCATGATCCGCATCAATTCGTTCGGGGCTGCTGATCCGAATATGCCCTTTGG
>NZ_JAQIBU010000060.1 GCF_027858935.1 Oleiagrimonas sp.
CGCGGCGGCGACACGGTGGACTTCAAGGACATACGAAATTTCACGCGCGCCTTCGAGATCGTGCGCCAGGCATACGTGGAAAAAATCAGTCGTCACGAACTGATGAACAAGGCCATTGCCGGCATGATCGCGGGACTGGATCCGCATAGCGCCTATCTCGACCGGAAGGATCTGGACGCCCTGGATGAGGACACCACCGGCCGCTACAGCGGGCTCGGTGTGGAAGTCGCCCAGGCCAATGGCGAACTGGTCGTGGTGGCACCGCTGGATGGCTCGCCGGCCAAACGCGCGGGCATGAAACCGGGCGACGTGATCGTGAAAGTCGACGGCGTCCCGGTGGATGCAGACAACCTCGACGCGTCGCTGGTCAAGCTGCGTGGCAAACCGGGCACGCACATCCGTCTGACGGTGGTCCACCCCAAGACCACCGTACCGGTGACGCTGGACATGATCCGCGCCGACATCCGCCTGAGCAGCGTCAACCTGCGCAGGCTGGCCCAGGGTTACGTCGACATCCGCATCAGCCAGTTCCAGGCCGACACCGCCGCCGACCTGGACCGCAAGCTCACTGAATACATCCACGCGCACGGCGCACCGCAAGGCGCTGTGCTGGACCTGCGATCCAACCCGGGGGGACTGGTCACGGCCGCGGTCGGCACCAGCGATGCCTTCCTGCAGGAAGGACTCATCGTCCGCATGCGCGGCCGACTGCCCGACGCCAACATGAGCTTCCATGCCCATCCCGGCGACCTGCTGCAGGGTGCGCCCCTGGTGGTGCTGGTCGACAACGGCACCGCATCGGCGGCGGAGATCGTCGCCGGCGCGCTGAAGGACAACCATCGCGCCCTGATCATGGGCCGACGCACCTTCGGCAAGGGCGTAGTGCAGACGGTGATCCCGCTGGACGCCGACCACGCAATCAAGCTGACCACTGCGCGCTATTACACTCCGAACGGCACCTCGATCCAGGCCGAAGGCATCGTGCCCGACATCCATATCGCCGACCTGGTGGCGCGCCCGGGCGATCACGGCCCGTCACTGATCGGCTCGGAAGCGGACCTGCCCAACCATCTGGTCAACGAGAAGCCCGACGCCACCGCTGCCGACGCCAGCCGCGGCAAGGACAACGGCGCCCTGGCGCGCAGTGACTACGCCATGGCACAAGCGCTTGCGGTACTCCAGGGATTGGCGCTGGAGCGCAAGGCAAGCTCCGCGCACTGAACAGCAGATCGGCAGCAACCGTCGCAGGCCGGCTCCAGATCGAAGCCTGGATCCGGCATGGCGAGGATCGGCAAACGGCTCCATGACGGAGCCCGCATCGGATGATTTGCGTTCAAGATGCAATGCCTGACCGCAACCTCGCTCCCGGATCGCCCTGGCCTTGCGGGCATCGCGCGGTTAGATTGTGAGGCATGAAGACACTGGGACTCATCGGCGGCACCAGTTGGGTGTCCACGGCCGACTACTACCGCCGCCTCAACGAGGGCGTGCACGCGAAGCTGGGAGGCGTGAACAGCGCACCCTTGCTGCTGCATTCGTTCAACTTCGCCGGGGTGCGCGCGCTGATCGATCGCGCGGACTGGACCACGCTCGGCACACGTCTGGCAGACGTCGCCAGGCACCTGGAAGACGCCGGTGCCGAGGGCCTGATGCTGTGCGCGAACACGCTGCACGTGGCCGCCGACGCGGTGCGCCAGGCCGTGGATGTGCCGGTGCTGCACATTGCCGAGGCCACCACCCGTGCGATTACCGACCGCGGACTGGACTGCGTGGGCCTGCTGGGTACCCGCGCCACCATGGAGCTGCCCTTCTTCTCGCAGACGCTGGCGGGACAGGGGATCACCGCGCGGATCCCCGAGACCGACGATCGCGCCTTCGTGCATCGCACGATCATGGAGGAACTGGGCCAGAACCGCTTCACCGACGCGACCCGGCAGCGCTACCTGCAGTTGATGGACCGGCTGCATGGCGAGGGCGCCCAGGGCATGGTGCTGGCCTGCACCGAAATTCCGCTGCTGGTCGGCCCCGACGATACCGACCTGCCGCTGTTCGACACCCTGGCACTGCATGCGCAGGCAGGCGTGGACTTCATACTGGACGACCCGGACGAAAACACAGGGGCCGGTTCACCCACGGACAGCTGAATTCGCAGCAACGGTGCACAACATGCTGCGGCGCTGCGCGATGTCGGATCGGTCGCGTTGCTCCCCAGATCCCCCTGCGCAGCTGCACGTCGGGGTCAGGATGATTCGTCGGTTTCTTCGGCGTGCTCGCGCACCAGCAGCCGTGCGGCCAGGATGCCGGCTTCGTACAGCGTGTACATGGGCACGGCCAGCAGTACCTGCGACATCACGTCCGGCGGCGTCAGCACCGCGGCCAGGGCGAAACAGGCCACCACCACGTAGGCGCGCGACTTCTTCAGCTTCTCCACCGGCAGCACGCCGATCGCGGCCAGGATCACCACGGCCACAGGCACCTCGAAGCAAAGGCCAAAGGCGAACAACAACGTCAGCACGAAATTCAGGTAGTGGTTGATGTCGGTCATCATTTCCACGCCGTGCGGGGTGACCGCGGTAAGGAAACGAAAAGCCGCCGGCATCACCAGGAAATAGGCGAACGCACAGCCGGTGTAGAACAGCACCACCGCCGACACCAGAAGTGGCCTCGCAAGGCGCTTCTCGTGCCGGTACAGGCCGGGACTGACAAAGGCCCAAAGCTGGTAAATCAGCACCGGCATGGCCAACACCAGCGCCAGCACGGCGGCCAGCTTGATCGGCGTGAAGAACGGGCTGGAGACCTCGGTCGCGATCAGATGGCCACCCAGCGGAAGATGCCGCACCAGCGGTTGCGCCAGTTCGGTATAAAGCCATTCGCGGAACGGGAACAGGGCGACGAAGAACAGCACCACCGCTGCGATCATGCGCAAAAGTCGCGAACGCAGCTCGACCAGGTGTGAAATCAGGGTTTCGCTGGCGTCCGCCTGCTCCCCGCCGGTATCGCCATCGTGCTCAGTGCTCATGACCCGCTCCTGAACTCCCGTCCTTGTGGTCACCGTCCACCGGCCCACGCCGGGTGCTGGTGCGGGTGACCGTGTCTTCCTCGTCCGGCGGGGAACCGGTCACCGAGTCGGCGGCCTTGCGGACCTGCTCGGCGCTGTCGCGGACCTCATCGCGGACCTGTTCGACACCGTCACGCACCTGCTCACCGGCCCGCCGGATATGCTCCTGGGCCTCCTTTAGATTGCGCTTCATTTCCTCGGCTTCGATCTCGCGCTCGACTTCCTCGCGCACGCTGTCCCAACCGCTGCGCAGGCGCC
>NZ_JAQIBU010000076.1 GCF_027858935.1 Oleiagrimonas sp.
TCGTCGCGCACGATCTGTCCCGCTTTCATTGCTGCCAGCTTGCGGATCATGCCCGGGCCCAGCAGCAGGCACACGGCCAGCGCCGACAAGGCGCTCATGATGGTGCGGAACGTGATGTATTCGAACAGCCGCAGCGCGCTCATGTAGGTCGACAGCCATTTGGCCAGTTCAAGAAACATGTGCCCCCCCCTCTTTTGCATCGGCTTCCAGCGCGGCGACCACCCGATCCATGGCTGCGCTTCGCGAACCCTTGACCAGGCACGTCACCCCAGCATCAAGCGCCTCGCGAACCGCGCCAACCAGCATCACCTGGTCGTCAAAATGCAAACCACCTTCGCCGAAGGCCTCGACGGCGGAGCGGCTCAACGGACCCACGGCGAATATCCGTCCGATGCCATGCTCGCGGGCGTACACGCCAATCTGCGCATGCAGGTCACGCGCGTCCGGTCCCAGTTCGGCCATGTCACCCAGCACCAGCCAGCCCGGGCCCGGGGCCAGGCCCAGGGTGTCGATGGCGGCTCGGGTCGAGGCCGGATTGGCGTTGTAGCTGTCGTCGATCAGGGTCCAGCCGCCGGGCATCGCACGGCTGCGCAAACGACCCGAGACACTGCCGGCATGGTGAAGGCCATGGCTGATGTGCTCCATCGGCACCTCCAGCGCGCAGGCGATCGCGGCAGCAGCCAGCGCATTGGCGATGTTGTGGCGCCCCGGAAGCGGCAAGCGGATCTCGGCGTCGCCCTGCGGCGTGCTGAGCAGGAATCGACTGCCTTCGGTGCCCATCTCCAGGATTTGCGCACCCACATCGGCCTCGTGCTCCAGCGCAAAGCGCAGGACGCGGCGATGTCCTGCCAGTCCCGAGAAATAGTCGGCAAAGCGATCATCGGCGTTGATGATGGCCACGCCATCGGCCGGCAGCACCGAGTACAGCGCGCCCTTGGTTTCGGCAATGCCCTGCAAACTGCCCATGCGCTCAAGATGCGCCGGACCGATGGTCGTGACGAGGCCGATTTCGGGCTGTGCGATGGCTCCCAGGTAGGCGATGTCGCCGGGTTTTCCGGCCCCCATCTCCAGCACCGCGAACTCGCTATTCTCGGGCATGCCCAGGATCGTCAGCGGTAGGCCGATCTCATTGTTGAAATTGCCCGAAGTGACGTGCGTTCGGCCGTATCGCGCAAGTATCGCCGCCGTCAGCGTCTTGACCGTGGTCTTGCCGTTGGAACCGGTGATGCCGACCACGCGTCCCTGCCGGCGCATGCGTACCGCGTGCGCCATTTCACCCAGTGCAACCAGGGTATCGCACACCACCACCTGCGGCAGGTCGACATCCTGGCGACACGAGACCAATGCGCCGCGTGCGCCGGCAGCAGCAGCAGCGCGCACGTGCTCATGCCCGTCATGCCGCTCACCCTTCAGGGCCACGAACAGCTGCCCGGTTTCAATATGGCGACTGTCGGTGGAGATGCCCTGCATCTCCACGTCCGCGCCGATGGCATCGCCGGAGGTCCATTCGGCCACCTGGTGCAGGTGCAGCTTCAGCATGGCCGCGCCTCCAGGGCCGCGCGGGCCACCTCGAGATCGTCGAACGGACGACGTTCGCCGCCTGACTCCTGATAGTCCTCATGCCCCTTGCCGGCCACCAGCACCACATCCCCAGCTGCGGCTGCGTCCAGTGCAAGGCGGATAGCACTTGCCCGGTCACGTTCGACACGGACCTGCTCGGGATGGACCATTCCGGCAAGCACCTGGGTCACGATGCCATCACCGTCTTCGCCGCGCGGATTGTCGTCGGTGACAATGACGCGATCGGCCAGGCGCTCGGCAATCGCGCCCATGTGCGGGCGCTTGCCCTTATCACGCTCACCACCGCATCCGAACACGCACACCAGAGTGCCCAGCGCATGACCGCGCAAGCTCTGCAACGCCTTTTCGAGCGCGTCTGGAGTGTGGGCGTAATCCACCACCAGCAGGGGCTGCCTACCCACGCCGCCGAGACGGCTCATGCGACCGCGGACCGGTTGCAACCGGTTCAGCGCCTGCACGATGCACGTGAAATCCTCGCCCAGAGTGCCAAGCACCGCCGCGACCAGCAGCAGATTGGCCACGTTGAAAAGACCCAGCAAGGAGCTGTGCACCGGGGCCTGACCCCAGGGCGTATGGAGATGGAAATGCAGGCCATCCGCGCGTGCATGCACTTTGCTCGCGCTGATGTCGGCATCCCCAGCAGCCACGCCAGTGCGCAACCGCGTCACCTGTTCCGGAAGACGTTCGGCCAGGCCACGACCGAAAGCATCATCGACATTGATTACCGCCGCCTTCAATCCCGGCCAGCCAAACAGCAGGGCCTTGGCCTCGCCGTAGGCCTGCATGCTGCCGTGGTAATCCAGGTGGTCGCGGGTCAGGTTGGTGAATGCGGCCACGTCGAACGCCACGCCATTGACGCGCTCCTGGTCGAGTGCGTGCGAGGACACTTCCATCGCCACGTGCGTGGCGCCGGCGTCACGAAAACCTGCCAACAGCTCCTGCGTGTGGATGGCATCCGGCGTGGTTCGCTCTCCGGGCTGCATCGCGCCGGCCAGCCCCGACCCCAGGGTGCCAATTGTGGC
>NZ_JAQIBU010000179.1 GCF_027858935.1 Oleiagrimonas sp.
TGGGCCGAACAGGGCCCCTTTGGCCTGGCCCTTGCGTGCAGGGATCCGGCCGGGCTTGCCGCGTTGGGCCGGTGCTCGGTCGGCGAGGTCGGTGCCAGTGACCTGTGGCAGGATTTTCAGCGGCATGGGCGCATGGCATGGGACTACGACAAGGCGGGCCCCGGCGAGGTGGCCCTCGGTGGAGCGCTCTCGCGCAGCGGTACCGTGGCACTGGGCATGGCCACCAGCAAGGAATCGGCCGCCACGCTGGCCTGGTCGTCACTGAGCGAGGGCTTTGCCTCGGTGAGTGCAGCCTATGGCCGGGAATGGCGTGCATGTCGGAATGCAAGCATGGCTCCCGAGCGCGCGTTGCACGACATGAGTCCGGCGGCCAAGGCGTTGTACCAGCGATCGACCAATGTGCTGCGAACGCATGAGGACCGCACTTTTCCGGGCGCGCTGGTGGCCAGTCTCTCGGTGCCCTGGGGCGAAGCCAGCGCCAGCCGAGGCGGGTATCATCTGGTCTGGTCCAGGGATCTGGTTGAAAGCGCGGGCGCCTTGCTTGCCATGGGTGCGCACGCCAAGGCGCGCGACGTGTTGAACTATCTCATCAGCACGCAGCAGGCCGATGGCCACTGGTTGCAGAATCAATGGCTGGGCGGCAAACCGTTCTGGCAGGGGATCCAGCTTGACGAGGCGGCGTTTCCCATCCTGCTCGCCGCTGCGCTGAAGGACGCACAAGCCTTGGGGGACATTTCCGTCGGCGACATGGTATTACGCGCCCTGCGGTTTCTTCTCCGCGAAGGTCCCGCCACGGGACAGGATCGCTGGGAGGAGGACGGCGGCGTCAATACCTTCACGCTGGCCGTCGTGATCGCGGCCCTGGTCGAGGGCGCTCAATTTCTGGACGGCAAGGCCAGAGACTGCGCGCTCATGGTCGCGGACGACTGGAATGCCTGCATCGAGGACTGGACCTTCGTGCAGGGGACCCGGCTGGCCGGAAAGTTTGATGTGCGTGGCTATTACCTGCGCATCACCCCGAGCGACGTCCTGGTCAACGAGGGCGCCAAGAACGAGTGGCTGCTGATCAAGAACCGCGTGGATGAACCGCATTTGTCCGCCGACGAACAGATCGCCACGGATTGTCTGCAACTGGTCCGCTACGGCCTGCGTGCCGCGGATGATCCGGCGATCGTCGATACCATCAAGGTGATCGACGGCCTGCTCAGGACCGACACGCCCAAGGGCCCGGTCTGGCACCGCTACAATGGCGATGGCTATGGAGAACATGCCGATGGTCGCCCCTTCGACGGATCGGGCATCGGAAGGGGATGGCCCCTGCTGGTGGGTGAGCGTGGCCATCTGGCGGTTTCGGCGGGCGAGGGGGCACTGGACTATATCGAAACCATGGCACGGATGACCGGCATGGGCGGGCTGTTGCCCGAGCAGGTCTGGGACAGCGCTCCGATTCCGGAAAAGGACCTGTTCCCGGGTCAACCCAGCGGCTCCGCGATGCCCCTGGTCTGGGCGCACGGCGAGTTCATCAAGCTGTGCCACAGTCATGCGCTGGGCCACCCTGTGGATCGACCGGCGGCCACCTGGGCGCGTTATCAAGGACGACGACCACAACCGGAGTTCCGGCTGTGGCGTCTGCGCCAGCGTCCGCGATCGATTCGCGTCGGCCAGGCCTTGCGCGTGTTGCTGGAAGCGCCCTTCAGCCTGCACTGGGGCATGGACGGTTGGCATGACGTCCAGGATGTCGATTCCAGCGACTGGGCGCTGGGCCACGTCGCCGTGATTCCCGCAGCGGCCATGGCCAAGGCCGGCCGGATCCAGTTCACCATGCATTGGCGCGATACCGATCAATGGCAGGGCGAGGACTTCCAGATCGAGGTCACGCCCGGGACGTGATGGGGATGCCTCGGTGTCGCCCCACCGGGGCTCCGGTGCAGGCAATCTGCATGCCCGATGGGATGTCTTGCCTGCATGCCGTGCGCAATGCACAAGGGCGCACAAAGGCGTCCTCGTGCATGCTAAGCCAATGACCTGCTGGAATCCCGGTCAGTCTTTTCTTGCGCGGTTGAAGGCATGGGCCAATGCCCCGTTGGCCGGTGCGGCAGCCGGCGTTGACGAAGGCTTGCGTGCGGCTTTGCCCCGCGGCTGGTCCGGCTTCGAGGAGCGATCCCCACGCGCTTCCCCGGGCACGTCGTCCAGGCGCAGGGACAGGCCGATGCGTTTGCGCGCGGGATCGACCTCCATCACCTTGACCTTGACGATGTCGCCGGCCTTGACCACCTCGCGGGGATCCTTGACGAAGTTGTGCGACAGCGCCGAGACATGCACCAGCCCGTCCTGATGCACCCCGATATCGACGAAGGCACCGAAGGCGGCCACATTGGTGACGCGGCCTTCCAGCACCATGCCTGGCGAAAGGTCCTTGATCTGCTCCACGCCTTCGGCAAAGGAAGGGGTGACGAACTCGGGGCGTGGGTCGCGCCCGGGTTTTTCCAGTTCCTTGAGGATGTCGCGTACGGTGGGTAGACCAAAGCGTTCGTCGGTGTAGTCCCCGGGATTGAGGCCGCGCAGGAAATGTGTGTCGCCGATGACCTGGCGGACCTCGCGCCCACATCGGGCAACGATGCGCTCGACCACCGGATAGGCTTCCGGATGCACCGCGCTGGCATCCAGCGGGTTGTCGCCGTTGCCGATGCGCAGAAAGCCGGCACACTGCTCAAAGGCCTTTTCGCCCAGACGCGACACCTCCATCAGCGCTTTCCGGGTACGAAAGGCACCGTGGCTGTCGCGATGGCGGACCACGTTGTCGGCGACGCTGGCAGAAAGTCCGGCCACGTGCGAAAGCAGCGGTGCCGAGGCCGTATTCACATCCACGCCCACGGCGTTCACGCAGTCTTCCACGCAGGCATCGAG
>NZ_JAQIBU010000148.1 GCF_027858935.1 Oleiagrimonas sp.
GCAAAGGCCACAAGTGGTTCATTTCCGATGCCAAGAAGGACGCCAAGCCGCAGTCGCTGGATATCGCATCGCAGCGGGTCTTCGTGGTGCCCCACCAACAGTGGGACCAGATGTACCGCGACGCCTGGCGCATGCAGCGGGCGTATTTCTACAACCCCAACTACGACGGTCTCGACATCGATGCCGCGCAGAAGGAGTTTGCGCACTACCTGCCCGGCATTGCCAGTCGCGATGGCCTGACTTTCCTGTTCCGGGAAATGATGAGCTACATGTCGGTCGGGCACATGTTCATCAATGGTGGCTACAGGCCGACGATGCAGCAGATCCATGTCGGCCTGATGGGCGCGAACTACGCCGTCGAACACGGCCGGTACCGCATCACCCGGATCTTCTCCGCCGGCTCGTGGAACCCGGATATCTACGCACCGTTGGCCCAGCCGGGACTGAAGGTGAAGAACGGCGACTATCTGCTGGCTGTCAACGGTCAGCAGATCCGCGGCAATGAAAACATCTACAAGGTGTTCCAGGACCTGGCCAACCTGAAGGTCACGCTCACTGTCGGACCCCATCCCGACATGAAGGACGCACACCAGATCACGGTCAAGACCATTCCCAGCGAAGCCGGCTTGCGTCACGTCGCCTGGATCAATCACAACATGGCCCTGGTCAACAAGCTTTCTGGTGGCAAGCTGGGATACGTCTACCTGCCCGATACTGGAGAAGGCGGCTTCACCAACTTCAATCGCTACTTCTTCTCGCAGGTCGACAAGAAGGGCGTGATCGTCGATGAGCGCTTCAACCACGGCGGTGACATTTCCGACTACATCATCCAGTACCTGGAACGTCGGCCCATGTCGCTGATCGTCTCGCGCTGGATCCCCCCGCACGTTGACCCCTCGATGGCCATCTTCGGGCCCAAGGTGATGCTGATCAATCAGTTCTCGGGTTCCGGCGGCGATGCCCTGCCCTGGTACTTCAAGAAGGACAAGGTCGGCACCCTGGTCGGTGAACGCACCTGGGGTGGACTGGTTGGCATCGGAGGGTATCCCAAGCTGATGGACGGCGGCAGCATCACCTCGCCACGGGTCGCCGTGGAAGGCATCGACGGCAGCTTCCCAGTGGAAAACCACGGTGTGGCCCCGGACGTCACGGTCTGGCAGGATCCCCAGCTGATGCGCAAGGGGCACGATCCACAGCTGGAACGTGGCGTCGAGATTGCGCTCAAGCAGCTCAAGGAAAATCCGCAGCCGAAGTACACCCGGCCGCCCTGGCGCAATTACCATCCCAAGTTGCCGCCGCTGCCCGACAGCACCCGCTGAAGATGAACAACGCCCCCGGCAAATCCGGGGGCGTTGTTCCATCTATCATCGGAAGCAAATAGCCAGTACCCCCCATGCCGCACCGGGACCGGTGCGCCGGCACCAGATGCCGACGGCAATCATCACCTTGCCGGAAAACTGTCCACGAAAGGTCGCTTGTTGGAGAAACGCCCGCTTGTCGACAATGGACGTTTTACAAGCGGATCAGGAGGTGCCGCCCCTGGGCAACCCGACTTGACCGAGCCGTCCGGAAGCCAGCTGGTTTCTTCCGTTTTCCTTGGCTTGATACAGGAGGTCATCGGCAGCTTTCACAAGATGCTGCGGACGGTTGACGTCACCGGGAATCGTGCTGGACAGACCGATGCTTGCCGTCAGGACGGGAGCGGCTGGAGATGCGGCGTTGGGTATCTGCAGCGACCGGATATCCTCGAGCAGGAACTCCATCAACAAGCCCGCCTGGCTCAGAGTGGTGTTGCCGTAGACCATGGCGAATTCCTCGCCCCCGTACCGGGCACAGGCATCGGCAGGTCTTCTGCTGTACTTCTTCAACAGTCTGCCCACGAGCTTCAGGGATTCATCCCCTTGCTGATGCCCGTAGCTGTCATTGAGCAACTTGAAGTGGTCCAGATCGATCAGCACAAGCGAGAGAGGCATGTTCAGCCGTCGGCAGCGTTTCCACTCACCGTCGAGGAAGGTATCAAAATACCTGCGGTTTGGAATATGGGTCAGTCCATCCAGAAACGCGAGACTGAGCACTTTCTCCTCGGCGATCTTTCTTTCCGTGATGTTCTGATGGCAAACCACGTAGTAGGGCTCGCCCTTCATGTAAAAGGGCGTGACGCGCATCATGAACCAGCGCTTTTCGTCCTGACTGTGGCAGGGATACTCGAAATAAAAATCATCAGCCTCGGAGGCCATGACAGAGCGGATGCCTGAAGCGGCTTTCATGCCGAACGTATCGCCCATGGCCGCCGCCTTGTCGCATGCGTCGAGGTAGTTGACCCCTTTCCAGTCAGGCACGACCCGGCAGGCATTCTCGCGCCCGAACTCGACCCAGTTCTGGTTCACGAAATGGATATCACCCCTGGTATCGATCACCGCGACATGATCGGGAATCGTATCCAGGACGGATCGTAAAAATGCATAGGTACGGAGCATGCAGCGGGCCTTGCCGGAACATTGCAGGAAGAGTATCGGGCGACAGCTTGATCGCCAGGCCACGACCGTACGCTGATTGTTATGGAAACACTACAACACCAGATGTCCATGCATGCGACGTTGCGAAAAAGGGCCGCCTGCAGGGCGATGCACGGCCCTGCATGGTGCTGCATGAGCCGGCGTGAGAAACGTGGGCCCGGACGGAGCGTGCCTAACCGTCATTGGATTTGAAAAGGGCAATCCTGTAAAGGACCTCGGAATCCTCGCCAGATGCCGATGCCCCGGGAAGCTTTGCCATCCCGATGTCCTCAAGCTCGACACCCAGGCGACCGGCCAACCGTAGCAATGCGCGCTTGCTGGCGCGGTTGTCGCGCGCAATGGACACCTCCAGTCGTTTGGCATGCAGGCTTTTTCCAGCCGCCGCCATGTGGTCGAGCAGTGCGTCACTCAGGCCCGTGCCGCGAAACTCGCCGACCACGCCGATCTGCCAGATCAGCAGGGTGCGCGGTGCAGTCGACGAGAGCAAACCGATGGCGAGACCCACCGGCGAGCCGTGTCTTTCGGCGACGAAACAGGTGTTTCCGGCATACTTGCACAGCACCCAGTAGGTATAGGCCGTGTGCACGGTGAGGGGCTGGAGATCGTGCACGACGCGGCACAGCGCCTGCGCATCGTCCGGCGTGCATGACCGGATCGGATCCCAATTCGACGCTTGGCTTGGCACGCTGTTCAAGGCCTCGTTCGTGAGCATATCAAGATCGTTGGTATTCTGGCTGTATGTAGCAACAAACCCAAGTATCCGCCGCCCTCGAGCAGCGCACTCCATGCACGCCACATGCCAGGCCTGCCCACTGCCCGGTTGTGCTGCTTTCAAGGTCTCAGTGTCATGCATCACAAAGCCGACCTGCCGCACAAAATCTGCCCTGTGTGCCAGCGTCCGTTCGCCTGGCGCAAGAAGTGGGCGCGCGTATGGGATCAGGTGCGCTATTGCAGCGAACGCTGCCGTCGCCAGAAGCCATCGGCATCGCGCGCCCCGGCAACCGGACCATGACCTGCCTTCGTCTGATACTGGGCGACCAGCTGAACGCAAGGCACAACTGGCTGCGTGAACCGCAGGATGAAGTGGTTTACGTCTTGATGGAGGTGCGCAGTGAAACCGACTACGTCCGCCATCACGCGCAGAAGATACTGGGAATCTTTGCCGCGATGCGCCAATTCGGCGAGGCACTGGCCAGGGTCGGGCACCGGGTCGAATACCTGCGCATCGGCGATCCTCGCAACCGGCACAGTTTCGCCGCCAACCTGCCCTGGCTGATCGAGCATTTCGGGGCAACGCGTCTGGAGCGCATGGAAGCCGATGAGTGGCGCGTGGAGCAGGCGCTCAAGGATGCCTTCGAGGCCAGCGGGCTGCCGCACGGCGT
>NZ_JAQIBU010000195.1 GCF_027858935.1 Oleiagrimonas sp.
GATGTGGCTGACGGGTCAACTGGTGCCGGATTTCAAGACGATTGCCGACTTTCGCCGCGACAACGGTGCGGCGATCCGCAAGGTCTGCCGCGAGTTCGTGCTGCTGTGCCGTCGGCTGGGTCTGTTCGCGCAGGCGCTGGTCGCGATCGACGGCAGCAAGTTCAAGGCGGTGAACACCCGCGACAAGAACTACACCCGGGCCAAGGTACAGCGGCGCATTGAGCAAATCGAGGAGAGTGTTGCGCGGTACCTGTCCGAGCTGGACACCGCTGACCGCCGCGGCGATGCCGAAGTCAACGAAGCGCATACGCGCCACCTCAAGGACAAGATCGCCAAGCTGCACTCGGAGATGCAGCGCATGCAAACCTTGGCGAAGGAGGTCGAGGCTGCGCCCGACCACCAGATCTCACTCACCGATCCCGATGCGCGTTCCATGGCGACCAGCGGCAAGGGTACCGGCATGGTGGGCTACAACGTGCAGACAGCCGTGGATGCCAAGCATCACCTGATCGTCGATCACCAGGTCACCAACGTTGGCCATGATCGCAATCAGCTTGCCGTGATGGCGACACGTGCCAAGGACATCATGCAGGTTGAGCATCTGGAAGTGGTTGCGGATCGCGGCTACTTCAGCAGTCCGGAGATTGTGGCCTGCGAAACGTCCGGCATCACCCCGTACGTCCCGAAGCCCCAAACGTCCAACAACCATGCCAAAGGGCTGTTCGACAAACGGGACTTTGTTTACCTGCCGGACGTCAACGAATACCGTTGCCCGGCCGGGCAGTCCTTGACTTGGCGCTTCCGCTCCATCGAGGCCGGACTGGAGATGGATTGCTACTGGAGTTCAGTCTGCAAGGGTTGCGCGCTCAAGGCGCAATGCACGTCGGGGCCGAATCGCCGCGTCAGGCGTTGGGTCCACGTAGACGTTCTGGACGCAATGCAGCAACGGCTCGATCGTGACGCGGGCAAGATGCGCACGCGCCGGTGTACGGTGGAGCATCCCTTTGGCACGTTGAAGTCATGGATGGGCTACATGCACTTCCTGACACGCACGCTTGAGCATGTCAGTACCGAGATGAGCCTACAGTGCTCGCGTACAACCTGAAACGGGTAATGCGAATCATGGGGATCGCACCATTGATGGAGGCGATTGCCGCGTGAGTGGCTTCGCGCTTCGCTTCCGGCCACTGCAGCGAGCCCTTTGCGCCAACCTTCTGATCGAATCGCAGATCCGATGGCAAACATCGCGACGCCCGCACTGATCCACGGAGAATGCGATATCGGCGTCCTGCGCCGCGAAACTGATCCACCTGATGCGCAAAAGCGTTTTCACACAGCCTGGACCCAAACCCGACGTACGATAGGCGTGGATTCCGGTACAGTGGATCCAGCCACTCATCCAGGCGGACGCGCTGCGCGCGCCGCTTGATTCACGCATTGGGCACCAGAGAGAACCGGCTTTTGGACTTGACCAGAACTGACGCGCTACGTGCATACGCGCGAATGATGAACACCCTGTCTGTAGGCAGCTTCGAGGGCATGCTTGCAGACGATTTCACCTACGAGTCCCACTACGTATACGAGATGATTGAATCGAAGCAGGCATTTCTCGAGTACATCAAGCCGAGACTTCAATCGATTGCGCAAGCGGATACCAGGATATTTGCCGAGATGGGCATGGTGTCGGCATACGGGGAGAGACAGCCCTGTGTCGCCCTTGCGCAGTACAACAAGAGCCTTCTGGTGGGCCTGGTGCTGGCCAGGGTACAAGACAACAAGTTGTCGCGCCTGGATCTTTGCATTGTTCCGGCACCCGAGTCCGCGGATCGTAGCGGCGAGTACCCGGATTGATGCGCGACTGAGGCTTACCGTCGCACGCAGTCCTTCCCGACCCAACGTCCGCCGCCGATAGCGGACGTTCATTCATACTATTCACCCGTTGACCTGGGATGTTCGAACCGTACCGACCTGCCTTGCTTGGTGACGGCCGCCCAGCCGGGATGGCGAGGCTGGGGCGTGCTCAGGCCGTGGGCGTATCGACCGGCTCCTGTGCCTGGGTCGGGTAGGTGAGCAGGTACAGCAGCACCAGGATGCCGGCCACCGGCGCCAGACTGATGAGCTGCCACCAGGGGCTCAGGCCGGCGTCGCGCAGCCGTCGCGTGCACGCCGCGATCCAGGGCAGCAGCACGAACAGGGAGGCGACCTGCAGGGGGAGCGTACCGAGGCCCCCGGCGAACAGCTCGGCAATGGCCAGCAGCATGGCCATGGCGAGCGCGAACCACCAGAAATCCGCGCGCGGCGTGGTGCCGGTGAATTCCAGGCCGCGCAGCACGCCCTCGCGCATGGCCTGGAGGGCGAGCTGGCTGGGAGCCGTGGCGCCCGCCAGCAGGCTCTCGGCCGGCACCTCGAACACCGCGGCCAGTGCCCGCAGGGACTCCGTCGATATCCGTGCCCCGGATTCGAGACGCTGGATGGTCCGCAGGTTCAGGCCACTCAGCCGGGCCAATTGCTCCTGTGACCAATGGCGAGCGGCGCGCAGCTCGCGAAGTCGGGTGCTGTTGATGAGCATGGAAGTTCCTCGGCATGTGGGCCCGGGCCCCCATCATCATCATGCCGCAGGTCTGCCAGGCGTGACGACAGGGACCCGCAACGGGCACGACACCAGCACGCCGGGCGCTGTCGGGCCATCCGGACATGGAAAAGGCCGCGGCGGGAGCCGCGGCCTCCATGGACGAGAATGG
Organism: Oleiagrimonas sp.; assembly: GCF_027858935.1. GTDB lineage: Bacteria > Pseudomonadota > Gammaproteobacteria > Xanthomonadales > Rhodanobacteraceae > Oleiagrimonas. The sequence goes on from NZ_JAQIBU010000195.1 coordinate 2,742, forward strand.
ACGGGTGCCTCAGCCCTTCACGTGCTCGACCAGCGCATCGGCAAAGGTTTCCGTGCTGCCCTTGCCGCCCAGGTCAGGCGTGGTGCGGTCGCCGGCGGTCAGGGTCTCGCGGATGGCGGTGCGGATGCGGGTGCCCTTTTCCACCATATCGATGTGATCCAGCATCTCGGCCGCCGCCAGCAAAAGCGCACAGGGATTGGCCAGCCCCTTGCCGGCGATATCCGGGGCCGAACCGTGCACGGCCTCGAAGATGGCCGCCTCGGCGCCGATGTTGGAGCCCGGCGCCAGGCCCAGGCCGCCGACCAGTCCGGCGCACAGGTCGGAAATGATGTCGCCGAACAGGTTGGTGGTGACGATCACGTCGAACTGATGCGGGTTCATCACCAATTGCATGCAGGTGTTGTCGACAATCAGCTCGTTGAACTCGATGTCCGGGTATTCCTTGGCGATTTCGCGCGCCACGTTCAGGAACAGGCCCGAACTGGTCTTCATGATGTTGGCCTTGTGCACCGCGGTGACCTTCTTGCGTCCCTTGCGGCGGGCCATTTCGAAGGCATATCGGACGATGCGCGTCGAACCGCGCCGGGTGTTGCGGATGATCGAGGTGGCGGTCTGGCCATCCTCGGAGAGCGTCTGGCCCTCGGCCAGGTAGGCGCCCTCGGTGTTTTCGCGCACCGTGATGATGTCGATGTCGTCGAAGCGCGACCTGGTTCCAGGAAAACTGATCGCCGGACGAACGTTGGCATACAGGTCGAAATGCCGGCGCAACTGTACGTTGATCGACGAAAAACCGCCGCCCACCGGCGTGGTCAACGGGCCCTTCAGCGCGATGCTGTGCTTGGCGATGGTGTCAAGCGTGGCCGTCGGCAGCAACTCGCCGTGCTTTTCCAGCGCAACCATGCCGGCATCGACGAAGTCATAGGTCAACCCGCAGTCGAGCGCGTCGAGTACGCGTAGCGTGGCGGTCATGATCTCGGGTCCGATTCCGTCCCCTTTGATCACGGCAATGGTCTTGCTCATGGAATACTCCTTGGCGACGCGCCTTCAAACGCGTTCATCTGGACAGTCGCCGCG
>NZ_JAQIBU010000203.1 GCF_027858935.1 Oleiagrimonas sp.
TCACCATCGAAGTCGACCATGACATTCACGCGATCAACCTGGGACTGCTGATCGCGACGCGTGTGCCGCAGGGTCCGGGGCACGTCGGGCGGTTGGATGTTGCGAAAGGCCACGGCCAGGCCGCGCGGGGTGGACTTCACCCAGGCTTCGGTCTGAAGCGAACCCGGCTTTTCGGTAAGCGGCTGGGTGTCGCGAAAGTCAGTGATGTGACGGGCGCCCTTCCATTCGCCAGGGCGGATATGCCCATCGATGTGAATACTGGCGAAAGCCGGAAAACTGCAGGCCAGCGTTGCCAGGAAAGCGAACACGCAGCGCAGCAAACGAAGCGAGGACCCGCAGGTCCTTGTGGTATTGGAAGGCTGAGACGACATGCCATCTCGTGGGGACGAATGCCCGTTACATTCTAGAAGCCTCTTGCCTGAGGACTACTGGCAAAGGTCATGCAACGCTGCGTTGCACCGGCTACCCGACACACCTGGTTATCAGGCCTGATCCGCCGTGACGGCACGTGCCTGTTCGATGGCAGCCACCGCGCGATGGTAGGCCGCGCGGCCATGCATGCGTTTCAGCCAATCGCGGCCATGGGTCAACGGCTGGTGCACCGATGCATCGGCCACCAGGCTTTCAAGCGGAATGCTCATCTGGATATCAGCCGCGCTGAAGTCCGCCCCGGCGAACCCTGCGCTTTTCGCGAGATGGTCTTCGATCATGCGCACGTTGAGCGCGATCGCCGGGACGAGATACGCCGTGCGCACGCGCCGTGTGATGAGCCGGGCAACAGGGCCCAGTGGCCAGGGAGTGCGATCGATACGGTTGAACACCAGCGACATCACCATGAGCGGCATCAACGTACCCTCGGCGTAATGCATCCAGTAGCGATAATCCAGCCAGGCCTCGGTTCCGGCCTGTGGCTGCAGCTTGCCCGGGGCATAGCGTTCAAGCAGGTATTCGATGATGGCTCCGGATTCGGCCACCACACGATCATCATCCACGATGATGGGCGCCTTGCCGAGCGGATGGATGCGCTTCAGGCTTTCAGGGGCCAGTCCACTGGACCGAACCCGCGCATGGAACTGTACGGTGTAGGGCAGCCCCAACTCTTCCAGCAACCAGGGGATGCGCAACGAGCGGGAATGCTCTAGGTGATGCACGATGATCATGACGGCTCCATGGAGAGATTGCGCGAACCACGTGATGGGGACGAGGTTGGGTGTGGACACAGCGTACAGACTTGAATACGCGGCATCGTGGTCGATTGGATCGAAATCGATGTGCACGCGCAGATCCATGAAACGGTTTGGGAACACGAGGCAAACCGGCCATCCCGTAACATGGAGATGCGTACCCGGCATAATGGACGGTACGCTGTGGGTTCATTGAGAGTCACCTACGAGGTCACGCATGCAGCCAGAACATGGCATCCACATCATAGATACGGGATTCCAGCGCCCGAATTTCGACGCCGCCTACCTGCTGGTCGAGCAGGGTCATGCGGCCTTCATCGATTGCGGGACCAAACATTCTGTACCGCGCATGCTCGACGCCCTGGAACAGGCTGGATGTTCCCCGGATCAGGTCGAATGGTTGATTCTCACCCATGTCCACCTGGACCACGCTGGCGGCGCGGGGGAACTGATGACGCATCTGCCGAACGCCCGTTTGGCGGTGCATCCGCGCGGTGCGAGGCACATGATCGATCCCGCGAGACTATGGGCCGGAGCTTCAGCCGTCTACGGCGAGGAAGAAATGCAGCGCAGCTATGGCACGGTGCGTCCGGTGCCGGCAGAGCGCGTCGTGGAGGCCGGGGACGGATACGTGGTCGAGCTCGAGGGACGCCCATTGATGTGCCTGGATACCCCCGGGCATGCCAGTCACCACAATGCGATCTGGGATCCGCACAGCCGCACCTGCTTTACCGGAGACACCTTCGGGCTTTCCTACCGGGAACTGGATACCGAGGCCGGGCCGTTCATTCTACCCACGACCTCGCCGGTACAGTTCGATCCAGACGCCCTGCATGCATCCATACACCGCCTGGTCAGCCTGCAGCCACAGGCCATGTATGTGACGCACTTCGGCCGAATCCAGGATGTCGAGCGGCTCGCCGACAACCTGCACGAACAGATCGATGCCATGGTCGCCATTGCCATGGCCTGCGATCGATGCACGGATCGTCACGCGGCGTTGCTGGCCTCGCTGGAGGAGCTGTACGCACGCAGAGCCATGCGACACGGCTGGAAAACGACCCGCAAGGACCTGCTCGAAGTGATCGGCATGGACATTGAGCTCAATGCCCAGGGCCTGGAGGTATGGCTTGATCGAGCCAGGCGCCATTGAATGCGATGCATGGCGCCATATCAGATGCCAAATTCGTTCAGCGTGGTTCGATCCAGTGCTTGAAAGCATCGCGCGCCTGCAGCCACCAATAGCTCCCTTGGGCTGCCAGATAGCCCAGGGGGCGCCAGGCCGAAACCAGGCCATATCGCTCAAAGCTTCGCCAGCCCTGTCCGCCCTCGGCAATGGCTTCGGCAAGCAGCTCACCCGCTACGCAAGTCGGCGCCAGCCCGTGGCCGCCAAAAGCCTGTGCCCACCACAGGCCATCGCCATTTCCACCAACCTGTGGCATCTCGTGGCGCGCGTAACTCATCAGGCCCGACCAGGCATACTCGATGCGGGCATCGGCCAGTTGCGGATAGACGCAAGCCAGATCCCTGCGCAAGAGCTTCTTCACCGCTTGTGGTGACCGGTTGCGTACCGAGATGCGCCCGCCCCAGAGCAGCCGGTCTTCGGGAAGACGGCGATAATAATCGAATGCAAACCGGGTGTCGTACACCGCACTGGCAGTCGGGATCGCCTCACGCAAGCGCATGCCAAGGGACTCGGTAACCATCACGTAGGTGGCAATGGGAAGCACCGCCCGGTCCACGGCCGGCTGCAAGCCCGACAGATACCCGCCACAAGCCAGCACCACATGCCGTGCGCGCACCTCGCCCCGCGGTGTGGTCACGCGCCATGCACTGCCTGTGGATGCCAGCCCGATGGCCGGACTGTGCTCATGCACCAGCGCACCACGACCCTGCGCCAGTCGCGCCAGTCCGCGTGCGTAGTTCAATGGGTGAAGGTGCAGCGCATTGCTCTCGAACAACGCATCCGAGTAACGCTCCGTATGCAGGCGTTCGCGGAGGGCGTCGCGAGGAACCCAGTCCCAATGCACGTCAAAGACATCTGCGAGCAGTTGCTGCCGACGCCGCAGGACCAGGGGATCCCGAAACCAATTGGCCCAGAGCACGCCTGAGTCGACCATGTCGCAATCAATGTCATGCTTGCGGATGCGATCGCGGATGCGCTGTACCGCGGACACCGTCATTCCGAACAACGTTTGTGCGACTTGCGCCCCCAAACCATCCAGCAGGGCCTGTTCTCCCAGTGAATAGCCTGCAAAGACAAAGCCCCCATTGCGACCCGAGGCCCCGAAGCCGATGGTTTCGGCCTCCAGCAGACACACGTCACTGTGCCCCCGCTCCAACAGACCGGTGACTGTGTTCAAACCGGCAAAACCACCGCCGATAACGACCACATCCACTTCCTGCATACCCTGCAAGGGGGCAAATGCAGGGGCCTGATGGGCGCTTGCGCGATAGTAGGACAGGACGCTGGGATCGTTCATGTGTCCTCGACGGCATCTCCCGTCGTCACCCCCGTATTCAGCGCAGTCCCTCGGCGATCTCGTACACTGCTGGCGCCAGCTCGGGATCGCGCAAGGCCAGATGCAGCGTGGCACGTACCAGACCCAGCTTGTTGCCGCAGTCGAAACGACGCCCCTGAAAGCGGTAGGCCAGCACGGACTGCTGCTTGAGAAGGTCTTCGATGGCATCGGTCAACTGGATCTCTCCACCACTCCCCGGGCTTGTCTTCTCCAGCAGATCGAAGATCCGCGCAGGCAGCACATAACGTCCGACCACGCCAAGGTTGCTGGGCGCATCTTCGGGGCGGGGTTTTTCGACCATGTGCGTGATGCGTGCTGATCGCTCGTCCATTTGCTCGCCCGTGGCAACAATACCGTACTTGTGGGTCTGGTCATTTGGAACTTCCTCGACCGCGATCACCCCGGCATCCCATGTCTCGGCCGCATCCGCCATCTGACTGAGCGCACTGCGGCCGTCGTTGACGATCAGGTCATCCGGCAAGATCACCCCAAACGGCTCGTTGCCGACCACGGGACGTGCGCACAACACGGCGTGACCTAGACCCAATGCCTCCGGTTGGGTCACGAATACCGCGCGCACATGATGCGGCAACGTGCCCTGGACCTGGGCAAGCATTTCTTCCTTGCCTTTTTCGGCAAGCTTGCTCTCCAGTTCGTAAGCCTTGTCGAAATAATCCGCAATGGCGTGCTTGTAGCGGTTGGTGACGAAAATCAGTGTATCGGCACCGGCATCGACGGCCTCGTCCACGGCATACTGAATCAAGGGTCGATCCAGCACCGGCAGCATTTCCTTGGCAACGGCCTTGGTTGCCGGTAGGAACCGGGTACCGAGTCCGGCAACAGGAAAAACGACTTTACGCATACGATTGCTCATGCAACTCCTTCTTGGTCGTTGTTTCGTAAGGGGACCACCGTGGCATCCAGCGCCTGGTTCCATGGGAACGATGGCAGCAAACGTGAAATCAGCGACTGCAGGGCATCCTCGTCGCACTCGTTCACGGCTCTGGACAACTGGTCGACCTGCGTACGCAGGATATCCCAGCTCATCTCCCGCGAACGGGCAAGGAAGATCTTGGCATGCGTGGTGGCGCTGTACTCTTCCTGGGCATGGAAAAGCTCCTCGAACAGCTTTTCGCCCGGACGCAGCCCAGTAAAGACGATGGGGATGTCCACGCCGGGCTGTTTGTCGGCCAGGCGAATCATCTGTTCTGCCAGATCCCGAATGCGGATCGGTTCTCCCATGTCCAGAGCAAAGATTTCGCCGCCATGACCCAGCGCGGAAGCCTGAAGGATCAATTGGCAGGCCTCCGGTATGGTCATGAAATAACGCGAAATTTCCGGATGAGTCACTGTGACGGGTCCACCCGCCTGGATTTGTTCGCGGAACAAGGGCACGACTGAACCAGCCGAATCAAGCACGTTACCGAAACGCACGGTGATGAAATGGGTGTGCTCACAGAACCGTGAATAGTTCTGGCAGAAAATTTCAGCTATCCGCTTGCAGGCTCCCATCACACTGGTCGGATTGACAGCCTTGTCGGTGGAGATCAGCACCATGGTCTCCACCTGGTGTCGTACAGCTGCCTCCGCGACCGTGCGCGTTGCAAGGATATTGTTTCGCACCCCTTCACGAAGCTGTAGCTGCAGCAGCGGAACATGTTTGTAGGCCGCGGCATGGAACAGCAACTGCGGACGATGGGTCGCCATGATGCGATCCATTGCAGCGCGATCACCTGCATCCACCAGCATCGCATGCACCATCAACTCCGGATAACTGGAGGAAAGCTCGCGCTGGAT
>NZ_JAQIBU010000264.1 GCF_027858935.1 Oleiagrimonas sp.
ACCTACTGGCACAAGTACGGCGTGCGCGATCCGCGGGGCGGCGGACGCAGCTCGGCGCGCGAGACCACCATGCGCGTGGCCGCGGCCGTGATCGCCAAGAAGTGGCTGGGCGAGCACCATGGCATCCGCGTGCGCGCCTGCCTGACCGCGCTGGGTGAACTGGTGCCCGGCGCGATGGACTGGGACGTGGTCGAGGACAACCCGTTCTTCTGGCCCGATGCCGACATGGTGCCGCAACTGGAGGCCTACATCACCGCCTTGCGCAAGAGCGGCGACTCGGTCGGTGCGCGCGTGGACGTGGTGGCCGAGGGCGTGCCGGTCGGCTGGGGCGAGCCGGTCTACGGCAAGCTCGACGCCGAACTTGCCTCGGCGCTGATGAGCATCAACGCGGTCAAGGGCGTGGAGATCGGCGACGGTTTCGCCGCGGTGGCACAGAAGGGCAGCACGCACCGCGACGAGCTGACGCCCGACGGATTTGTCTCCAATCATGCCGGCGGCATCCTGGGCGGTATCTCCACCGGACAACCGGTTCGCGCCTCGATCGTCCTCAAGCCGACTTCCAGCATCCTGATCCCCGGCCGCAGCGTGGATATCGACGGCGCGCCCGTGGAAGTGGTCACCAAGGGCCGGCATGATCCGTGCGTGGGTATCCGCGCCACGCCCATTGCCGAGGCCATGATGGCGCTGGTGCTGATGGATCAGGCCCTGCGCCATCGCGCGCAGTGCGGTGATGTCGGCGTCCTCACGCCACGCATTGCCTGATGCGTATCGGCATGTCGATCGAATTTTTCCCCATTGTGCATTGTAAAGAGAACCCATGAGTCGCAAGAGCACCTACAAGATTGCGGTCGCCGGCGCTACCGGAGCCGTCGGTGAAACGATGTTGTCGATCCTGGCCGAGCGCAACGTGCCGGTGGGCGAGCTGGTCCCGCTGGCCAGCGAACGCTCTGCCGGGGGCTATGTCGAATTCGCCGGCAAGCAGGTCATGGTGCGTGATCTGGCCACCTATGATTTCGAGGGCGTGGACATCGCCTTCTTCTCCGCCGGCGGCGCGGTCAGCCGCGAGCATGCGCCGCGCGCCGCAGCTGCCGGGGCGGTGGTGATCGACAACACGTCCGAATACCGCAACGATGCCGATGTCCCGTTGGTGGTCAGTGAAGTCAATCCGCATGCCATTGCCGAGTACACACGCCGCAACATCATCGCCAACCCCAACTGCTCGACCATGCAGATGCTGGTGGCGCTGGCGCCGATCCACCGTGCGGTCGGCATCGTGCGCATCAACGTGGCCACCTATCAGTCGGTATCCGGCGCGGGTCGTTCGGGCATGGAGGAGTTGGGCCGGCAAACCGCAGCGTTGCTCAATTTCCAGCAGGTCAAGGCGGAGAAGTTCAGCAAGCAGATCGCCTTCAATGTGATCCCGCACATTGACGTTTTCATGGACAACGGTTACACCCGTGAGGAAATGAAGATGGTATGGGAGACCCGGAGGATCCTGGAGGATGATTCCATCCAGGTGAATCCCACGGCGGTGCGGGTGCCGGTGTTCTACGGTCATGCCGAGGCGGTGCACATCGAGACCCGTGAGCGGATCAGTGCCGAACAGGCGCGCTCGCTGCTTGAGCAGGCGCCCGGCCTGGTGGTGATGGACACGCGCAAGGATGGTGGTTATCCGACTCCGGTCGGGGATGCGGCGGGCAAGGACCCGGTCCTGGTTGGACGCATTCGCGAGGACATCTCGCATCCCCATGGCCTGGACCTGTGGGTGGTCTCCGACAATATACGCAAGGGCGCGGCACTCAATGCCGTGCAGATCGCGCAACGACTGATCGAGGAGTATCTGTGATGGATTCAGGCACGCATCGCTGGATGATTTTCCCCGGGCTTTTGCTGGTGGCCGGGTTTGCCATGGCCCAGACCAGCTCCGGGGCCATGCAAAAGCAGCTGCATACGCTGAAAGCCAAGGCGGCGCGGCAGCAAACCACGGTCCGACAACTCAAGCAGCAGGTCGAGACCCTGAAGCAGCGTACGGCCGATGAGAAGGCCAGGCTGGCGGCCCGAAGTCAGGAGATTGCACGCCTGAAGGCGGAACTTGCCGGCAAGACCGCGCCGGCGGCCAAAGCGACCAACGGGCAGTCGCATTCGGATACATGATGCGGTGCGGACTCGAGGCAATGGAGTTTAGGTGGTGAAAAACGTATTTGTGAATTAAAGTTACGTTATTATTGTAAAGTCGCGTCGAGATGGTTGGCGTGTCTTGACCGTGGTACGTGGGGAGCACTTAATGAACCGGACCTTGAAGCTGTCCATTCTGCTGGCTTTGACCTTGAGCAGTACGCAGGCGCTTGCGCTCGGACTGGGTCAAATCCGCGTCAAATCCGCGCTGAACAAGCCGTTGGTGGCGGAGATCCCGCTACAGACCGATTATCCGGGCGAAGCCTCTGATCTACAGGTTTCGCTGGCCTCGCCCGACCAGTTTGCGCGCGCCGGCCTGGACCGGTTGAGCCTGACGGTGCAGCTGAAATTCAAGGTCACCACCAATGCCGCCGGGCAAAAAGTCATTCGGGTGACCAGCGACGAGCCCGTGCGTGAGACCTTCCTCGACTTCCTGGTCAAGGTGGATTGGCCTCGCGGCCAGTTGCTGCGTGAATACACCGTGCTGCTGGATCCGCCGGGCAGCGAAGCCACGGCGAGGCTGCAAGGCGCAGTCACGCCGAGTGCCGCCGCGCCGCCGAAACCGGCGCCGGAACCAGCACCTAAACCGGCCAAGACTGCGGCGCCAGTGAAACCAGCACCAGTGGCAAAGGCAGCGCCCGAGATGAAAACCGCGGCCAAACCGGTGCAAAGCAAGCCGACGCCCAAGCCGGCACAAAAAAAAGTGAAGCCGGCCGCCCGGCCGCCCGCAGCGTCGGCCCAGGTGCAGAATGGTAACTACGGCCGCGTCCGGCACGGGCAGACGTTGTGGGGCATTGCCCACAATCAGCACCCCGGGGGCGTCAGCGTCAACCAGATGATGCTGGCCCTGAAGTCGGCCAATCCGGATGCCTTCTACAAGGACAACATCAACGCACTGAAAAGCGGTGCTGTACTTCGGATTCCGACCCGCGATGAGCTCCTCGCACAAACCGCAGCGGCGGCCACGGCCGAGGTGCTGCGGCAGGATCGCTCCTGGAGCGCCATGGTGCCCCACCGCACGACCATGGTGGCGTCCGCCGGCCCCGGCGGAGCCAGCCGTCCGGGCAAGCCGGCGTCCTCCAGCAGGGCGGGCACAGCGTCGAACCGTTCCGGGGACGAGCTCAAGTTGGTGCCTCCCAGCAATGGCGGGGAAAGCACCGGTGCGCGTGCCGGGGTGGCCGGTGGCAGCAACAAGGTCGCCGTGGAGCAGCTTCACCAGGAGGTTTCCCGCGCCAAGGAAGCGCTGTCCAGCGCCCAGCAGCAGACCGCTGACCTGCAGGCCCACCTGAAGAGCCTCAAGGATATCCAGAGCAAGAACAATCGGCTGCTTGACCTCAAGAACGCCGAGATCACCGAGTTGCAGAACAAGCTTGCCGCTGCAGACAAAAAACCGTCCGCTGCGGGGTCCGCCCTTGCGCATGCAGTGAACGGCAGTGTTCCTGCTTCCGGATCGAGCGCTGCGATCGCGATGGCCGCGGCCGCGAGTGGGGCCGCTCCGGCGTAAGCTTCCACGGATGCGGCTGGTAGCGTTGCAACCACGCCCAAGGCGGTTGCAACCTCTCCCAAGCCGGTGGCCAAGCCGTCGCAGCCCAAGCCCGTGCCCCGACCGGCCCCCGTCCAGCCCTGGTATGGACCGCTGTGGGTCAAGCTGGTCGCGGCGCTGGGCGTGATCGTGTTGCTGCTCCTGCTCCTGCGCAGCAAGCGCAAGGCCGGATCGTCCAAGCCTTCCCTCAACCAGCGTTCCATTGCCGATCAATTCGGTGACTCGTCCTTTGGCCCTGCTGCGGACGACGACGGCGATGAGGAGCAGGATGAACTGCTTCGTGAGCTGGCCGAAAATCCGGAGGATCTGGGGCTGCACCTTGAGTTGGTGAGTTTCTATTATGCGCGTCGCGACGTGGAGCGTTTCGAGTCCGCCGCCGAGGCCATGCGCACGCACATCAGCGACCCGCAACAGGAGGAATGGCAGGACGTGATCATGATGGGTGAGGAACTTTCACCCGACTACCCCCTGTTTGCCGCTGACGAAGGCGCCTATTCGCCCGAGATTCCGGATGAGGATGATGAAACGCATCCGCTACCGGACGAGGGCAGCACAGCCACTCCAGGCAGTGCGGATAGCGACTGGCATGACGCCCGGGATGAAGCGGACCCGGAGGACGCGATCGGGACTTCCGAGCACTACGACTTCCGCGTGGGTGATGCCGACATGCCGGCTCCCGGGATGTCGAGCGAGGAGGATCCTGATGCCTTGCCGCCTCTGGATGGCGAGACTTCTTCCTCCGAACTGGGAGATTTCACCTTGCCCGGGGACGATGTCACCAGCATGTCGCTGGACACAGACGACGATGTTTCTCCGGCATCCGGGGCCGATGAGGTATCCGACGCCGACACCGACACCGAAGTCAAGCCCGAGAACGATGCAGAAGGCGAAGCTGAGGACGATGTCGAGCCCGTCGCAGCATCCGGAATGGGCGGCGACGCTGTGGATACCAAGATCGATCTGGCGCGGGCTTACATGGACATGGGCGATCCGGAAGGAGCCCGTGCCATGCTTGAGGAGGCCATGCACGAGGGCAGCCAGTCCCAGCGCGACATGGCGCAGAAGATGCTGGACGAGCTCGACTGACCTGCGCGGGTAGTCGCACCTGATCACGCCGGTCCCGGCAGCGGGGCCGGCGTGGTTGTATTCTTGCCCGCTTTCCCCTACCACCCGACATCTTCATGCGTATCGCCCTGGGTATCGAATACGACGGCACCGACTTCATGGGCTGGCAGCGACTGAGCCATGGACCGACCGTGCAGGCAACGCTGGAGCAGGCGCTTTCGACCGTGGCAGACGCACCGGTGACGGTGACCTGCGCCGGACGTACCGACTCCGGCGTACACGCGCAGTGTCAGGTCGTGCATTTCGATACCGAAGTCACCCGCAGCATGCGTGGTTGGGCACTGGGCGCTTGTGCCAATCTGCCGCGTAGCGTGGCGGTGCTGTGGGCGCAACCGGTGGCCGCGGATTTCCATGCCCGGCACAGTGCCCGCGCGCGACGCTACCGCTACAGCATTCTCAACCGCCCGGTTCGCGCGGCGCTCGACGCCCGTTACGTGACCTGGGAGCGTGCCCCTCTGGATGAGCGGGCCATGCACGAGGCCGCCCAGGCGCTGGTCGGGGAGCACGATTTCACGGCATTTCGCGCGATCGCCTGCCAGGCACCGCACGCGCGACGCGAGGTGCGCGAAGTTCGGATCTGGCGCGATGCGCAGATGGTGCATGTCGAGATCGAGGCCAATGCCTTCCTGTACCATATGGTGCGCAACATCGTCGGCTCGCTGCTGCCTGTCGGTCGCGGTGATCGTGAGCCTGGCTGGATGGAAACGCTTCTGGCCGGGCGCGATCGCGACCGGGCCGGTCCAACGGCTCCTTCGTCGGGGCTCACTTTTATTGGTCCGCGGTATCCTGCATCGTGGGGGCTTGCGCAAGCCATTTGCCTGTGAACCGGGGTTTTCGTCTGGGACTTTTGACCGAACACGGATACGCCACGCCATGACACGAACGCGCATCAAGTTTTGTGGCATGACCCGCCTTGAGGATGCCCTGGTCGCGGCTGCCCTGGGTGCAGATGCCATCGGACTGGTGTTCACGCGCCACAGCAAGCGATTCATCACGCCTGAGCACGCAGCCGCAATCCGCGATGCGCTGCCGCCCCTGGTCAGCACCGTGGCGTTGTTCATGGATGACCAGGCCGACTGGGTTGCCACCGTGGAGCGTGCGCTGCGCCCGGACATGCTGCAATTCCATGGTGTTGAGACGCCGGCTTATTGCGAGTCCTTCGCTACGCCGTACCTGAAGGCCATTGCCATGGCCGGCATGGAAGATGTTATGGCGTTGCTGGATGCGCATCCGAAAGCGCGCGGTTTTCTGCTCGATGGACATGCGCCCGGCGAAGCCGGCGGCAGCGGGCAGCGGTTCGACTGGTCGCGGGTACCGAGCGGCAGCGGACGCAGCCTGTTGTTGGCCGGCGGCCTGCATGCCGACAACGTGGCCGACGCAATCAGGGTCGCCCGGCCTTGGGGAGTGGATGTTTCCAGCGGTATCGAGTCGGCGCCAGGCATCAAGGACCCGCGTGCGATGCGGGATTTCATTGCGCGGGTGCGCAATGCGGACCAGACCATGGCCTGACCGGGATGCCGTGCGGCGACCGTTTCACCGGGTGCCTGCATGCCCCGGCCATGAATATCCAAAACACCGTGCCGCGTGAGAACGATCGCGCTGCCGATCCGCACCGGGATCGGTCTGCTCGGGTTTTCCCGGGTGCCTTTGTGCGAAACGGCGGCCTTTTCATGCCGCGAAGGTGGTTGAGCGGGTCCTCTCGGACCACGCTTGCTAGGTGGAGTCGGCGTTCAGTTGCGCGCGCAACCAGTGTGCCAGTGCCGGGATGTTCGGGTCACTTGAGCCGCGTGGCGCGCACAGCACCCAGATGCCTCCGGTTTCGCTGA
>NZ_JAQIBU010000282.1 GCF_027858935.1 Oleiagrimonas sp.
GCGACTCGTGGGTGCGCAGGTTCGAGGCCACTGCCACTATGCCTCGCGTCCCCGGCAGGCTGGTCTTTGATCGGCGGATCCCGCGTGTACGGGTGGACTTGTGAAACATCTGGCCTGCAGCGCGACGGGGAGATCGGAACCGGTCTCTCGCCCGGCTACCGTGACCACTGCATCCAGCGACGGGACCCGGTCGCTGGACAAGGCGCATGACCCGGTTCCCCTCATGGTCGGGTACTTGACCCTGATCAAGATCAAGCGCCTGCGGATGTATAAACTCTTGCGCATGTTCCCCGCCCTCGGCATGCATCGCAGGAAGCGCCCCGGCCTGTTCTGGCTGCTAGCGCTGTTGCTGCTGTGGCAGCAGGTCGCGCTGGCGGCAAGCCTGTGCCCGATGCCCGGCGGCCAACTCATGCAGGCTGCCGTCACGCCTGCCTCGCAGACCGACTGCATGCATGGCATGCGCGGCATGCAGGATCATGCCACGCTCTCCCTGTGTGCCCAGCATTATGCGCAGGGCAGCCTGGTTCAAGCCGATACACGCTTGCCCAACGTACCGGGATCCATGCTGCTGCCGCTGGCACCGTCCATGCCGACCGTGGCTATGCTGCCACATGCAGTTTCGACCTTTACCCCGGCGTTCCGGCTACGGGCCGATCACCCTCCCCTTCGACTGCTGTTCTGCTCACTCCTGATCTAGCGATCACCTTGTCCAAGGTGTGCGGCTTGTCATCACAAGAGTACGGCGAATTTCGCAAGTTCGGAGGAGGGTTCACCCATGTCGTTGTTTCATTCTGTCCGGCGTTTCACGACGCCGGCACTGGCCATGCTGCTGTCGGCAGTCATGGCGGCAGTACCGCTGGCGCAGGCAGCCGGATCCCATCCAGGGACTGATCCGCCAATCTCCGGTGCGTGGCGCCTGGCCAAGGTCGAAAAAAATCCTGACGGCACGGGGCTTCATCTGACGGGTCTTTCAGCGGACCAGCTGGTTCAGCGAGTGCTGCTGCGCAACCCGGGTATTGAGGCGATGCAGGCGGCGGCCGACGCGGCCAGCGCGCGAATCGAGTCGGCCGGTGCGCTGGATGACCCGGTGGTGAGTTATGTGGTGGCGCCGCATACGGCCGGTGGTCCGCGCCAGGGCCTCAACCAGAACGCGCAGATCAGCCAGCGCTTCCCCTGGCCTGGCACCCTGTCCCTGCGCAGCAGGATGGCCACCGCCGATGCGGATTCAGCAGGTCAGCAGGTGGCCGACCTGCGTTTGCGCCTCTCTGCGCTGGCGCGTGCCGAATATGCCCAGTGGTACTACGTGCATCGCGCACTTGCCATCAATGCCGAGAACACCCGATTGGTGATGCACCTGCGTGCGGTGGCGGAAACCGCTTATGCCTCAGGACAGTCGCCACAACAGGACGTCCTGCAGGCAGAAGTGGAACGGGTGCGTTTGCAGAACCAGGCGCTGGAGCTCAAGCGCGCGCAGCGCACCGTGCAGGCGAAGATCAACGCGCTGCAAAACCTCGATCCGGACACCGCCGTGCCCAGACCGGTCGAACTGCCCCAGGAAATCACGCTGCCGACATCTGCCGCCCTGAAGGATGCGGCGCTGACGCATTACCCGATGCTGCAAAGCCTCGATGCGCGCATCAGCGCGAGCAGGGATCGGGTTGATCTGGCGCACAAGAACTCCATGCCGCATGTCAGCCTGCTGGCGGGCTACAACAGCCTGATGGACATGCCGGCCAAGCGACTGACGGTTGGTGTCGCAATCAACATTCCTTTCGGCGGCAACCATAGCGGTGAGGTGAGCGAGGCCAATGCGCGTCTGCATGAGAGCGAGGCCAGGTTTGCCGATGCCCGCAACCAGCTGCTGAGCAACCTTGACCAGACGCGCACGGCCGCGGCCCAGGCGGTTGCCACGATCCAGCTCTACAACGGCGAGTTGCTGCCGTTGATCAGACTCAACATGCATGCAGCCGAGACTGACTACAGCAATGGTTCGGGTAGCGGCGATTTTCTGAAGCTGATCACTACCGAACAGCAATATTTGACGGCCGAACTGGAGCTGGCGCGCGCACGTGCCGATTTCTATACCCAGCTGGCCTCCCTCAATTACCAGACAGGTGGCACGTTGTGGCCGCCTTCGGTGTCTGCCACTTCGCGGAATACGACACCATGAAAAAAACAAGATGGATTCTCTTCGCCGTCACTGTCGTACTGCTTGCACTGGTCGCCGGGTACTTTCTCGGCAGGCGCGGCCACTCGGCGGCAAATTCCGACCAGGCTTCCGGCTCGGCGACCACGACACCGAAACGCAAGATCCTTTACTGGAAGGGTCCCATGACCCCCAACTTTCACAGCGACAAGCCAGGCAAGTCGCCTATGGGGATGGATCTGGTACCTGTCTACGCTGATGAAGATGGCTCTGGTGAACCCAGTGACCTGAAGATATCCCCGGAGGTGGTCAACAACCTGGGCGTACGAACATCCGAGGTTGAACAGGGCACGTTCTCCAATCGTCTTGAACTGTTCGGGTATGTGGGTTACGACGAGGACACCATCACCAGCATCAATACACGCGCTGATGGTTGGGTGGAAAAACTGGCGGTCAAGAGCGTGGGCGAGTCGATCAAGCGAGGGCAGCTGCTTTACCAGTTGTTTTCCCCCAAGCTGGCGACTGCCGCGCGTGAGTACCTGGTCGCTTTGGCCAGCGGCAGTCAATCGTTGATCGTCGCGTCACAGCATCGACTGCGGTCTTTGGGCTTCAGTGACGCACAGATCTCCCGACTCAAACGCACCCGCAAGGCCAGTGATCGTGTCGCACGGTATGCCGAATCCTCGGGTGTCGTGACCAGTCTTGGCGTGCAGGAAGGCGGCTACGTGATGCCGGCAACCCAGGTCATGAAGCTGGCCGACCTGCGCACGGTGTGGGTGCTCGCGGAAGTCGACGAAAGCCAGGTGTCGCTGTTGCACGTGGGTCAGAAGGCGGTTGCCGATTTCGATGCGTTTCCCGGCCAGCACTGGGAAGGCGTGGTCGATTTCGTCTATCCGGACATCAGCAGCATGACTCGCACGGTCAAGGCCCGGATACGCTTCGCGAACACGGACAGGCGTCTCCAGCCCAACATGTACGCGCATGTGGCGCTGCAGGCGACCCCGCAACGAGATGTTCTTTTCATTCCCAATCTGGCGCTCATTCGCACGGGCCATAGCCAGCGCGTGATCGTGGCACTTGGCGGCGGTCGTTTCGATGTCTGTCCGGTGAAAGCCGGGAGCACCTCCGGCAACAAGGTGGAAATTCTCAAGGGTTTGCGGGCCGGCCAGCACGTGGTGACTTCGGCGCAGTTCATGCTCGATTCCGAAGCCAACATCGATGCCGCCAGCCTGCGCCTGGGCGCGGGCCGGTCCGGTTGTCAGGACGCGCCCCATTCGGCGACAAAGGCAACCACCGGGAAAACGCAGGCCGCTCCGGACATGGCAGGCATGGACATGCCGGCCAAGCCGGGCACGTCCATGCCAGCCGGGGCCAGCGAGAACGTGAGGCCGCCGCAATGATCGCCTCCATCATCCGCTGGTCGTTGCGTAACCGGGGCGCCGTGCTATTGGCACTGGCTTTGGTTGTCTTCGCCGGCCTGTACTCGATACAGCACACGCCGGTGGACGCGATCCCCGATCTGTCCGACGTGCAGGTGATCATCAAGACGCCTTATCCAGGGCAGGCCCCTCAGGTGGTGCAGGACCAGGTCACTTATCCGCTGGAAACCGCCATGCTTGCGGTTCCGGGTGCGACGGTGGTTCGCGGCTATTCGTTCTTCGGTGCATCGTTTGTCTACATCATTTTCAAGGATGGCACCGACCTCTACTGGGCGCGGTCGCGCGTGCTTGAATATCTCAATCAGGTCGCCAGCAGCCTGCCGACCGATGCCCACCCGAGTCTGGGCCCTGACGCCACGGGTGTGGGCTGGGTCTACCAATACGCGCTGGTGGACAAGACCGGCAAGCACAACCTGGCGCAACTGACCAGCCTGCAGGACTGGTTCCTGAAGTATCAGTTGCAAACCGTACCCGGGGTTGCGGAAGTGGCGACCGTTGGCGGCATGGTGAAGCAATACCAGGTGGTGGTGAACCCGGACAAGTTGCGTGCCTATGGCATCACCCTGGCGCATGTGAGGATGGCGATCAAAAACGCCAACCACGAGACGGGTGGTGCCGTGGTCGAACTGGCCGAAGCCGAGTACATGGTGCGCGCCAGCGGGTACATCAAGAGCATCAAGGATCTGCTGCAGGTGCCGCTGATGACCGACAAGAACGGCACACCGGTTCAGCTCAAAGACGTGGCCGAGGTACGGATGGGGCCACAGATCCGGCGTGGCGTCAGCGAACTTGATGGGCAGGGCGAGGCGGTCGGTGGCGTGATCGTGATGCGTTACGGAGGCAACGCGCAGAAAACCATCGATGGGGTCAAGGCAAGGCTGGCTTCATTGAAGGGCAGTCTGCCGCCGGGTGTCCAGGTCGTGACCACCTATGACCGGTCGCAGTTGATCAGTGACGCCATCGGCAATCTGCGCGAAAAGCTGATTGAGGAATTCCTGGTCGTGGCGTTGATCTGCGGCGTATTCCTGTTCCATTTTCGCTCGTCGCTGGTCGCGATCATCAGTTTGCCGGTGGGCATCCTGATGGCCTTCATCGTGATGAGATTGCAGGGACTGACCGCCAACATCATGTCGTTGGGCGGCATTGCGATCGCCATCGGCGCGATGGTCGACGGTGCGATCGTCATGATCGAAAACCTGCACAAGCACATGGAAAAGGAGGGCGGCACCGACAAAGCCGGGCACTGGCGCAGAGTGGCCACGGCAACCGTGGAAGTGGGGCCCGCGCTGTTTTTCTCACTGGTGATCATCACCCTCAGTGTGGTTCCGATCCTGAGCCTCACGGGTCAGGCCGGGCGCATGTTTTCTCCGCTGGCATACACCTGGATCTATTCCATGGGTGCGGCCGCGATCATGGCGGTGACCCTGGTCCCGGTATTGATGGGCTATTTCATCCGCGGAAAGATCACGCCCGAGCACCGCAATCCGCTCAACCGTGCGTTGACGGCACTGTACACACCGGTCATCAAACGGGTGGTTCGCTACCCCTGGGTCCTGCTGTTCGTCGGCATCCTGATCGTGGTGGCGGGCGCGTGGCCCGCTTCGCACCTGGGTTCGGAGTTCATGCCGCCGCTGGATGAGGGGGACCTGCTGTACATGCCTTCCGCCCGTCCCGGAATTTCCGCGGACAAGGCACGTCAGGTGCTGCAGCAGACCGATAAATTGATCATGAGCGTACCCGAAGTGCAATCCGTCTTCGGCAAGATGGGGCGTGCGGATACAGCGACCGATCCCGCACCGCTGTCGATGGATGAATCGATCATCCAGTTCAAGCCAAAGTCGCAGTGGCGTGCGGGCATCACCAAGGCCGACATCGTCAAGGAGCTGGAGCAACGGGTCAGGTATCCAGGATTCACCAATGCCTGGGTGATGCCGATCAAGACCCGCATCGATATGCTTTCCACCGGAATCAAGACCCCGGTCGGCATCAAGGTGAGTGGTCCGGACCTGCAGGTGATCCAACGCATCGGAAAGGAGCTGGAGCAACTCCTGCCCCAAGTCCGTGGCACCACGTCGGTATACGCCGAACGGGTGGCTGGTGGCCGCTACATCCAAATCGATATCGATCGCGACAAGGCCGCCCGGCTCGGGCTCAATATCAGCGACGTACAGGACGTCGTGCGCACAGCTATCGGCGGTATGAACGTCACCGATACGGTGGAAGGACTGGAGCGCTATCCGGTCAACGTCCGATACCCACGCGATTACCGCAATTCGCTGGCCAGCATTCGGCAGCTACCGGTCGTCACCGCTGGCGGCGGCCATGTGGTGCTGGGTGACGTGGCGAACGTCCGCATCGAGGATGGTCCACCACTGATCAAGAGCGAGGCGGCGCAGCTCACGGGGTGGACCTACGTGGACATCGCCGGACGGGATGTCGGTTCCTACGTCGCCGCTGCCCAGAAGCTTGTTGCAGCCAGGGTCAAGTTGCCCGCCGGCTATTCCCTGGCCTGGTCTGGCCAATACGAGTACATGCAGGCGGCACGCAAGAGCCTGACCACGATCGTGCCGGTCACCATCATGTTGATCTCGCTGCTGCTGTACATGGCCTTCCGCCGCGTTTCACAGGTGCTGCTCATCCTGGGGACATTGCCGATGGCGCTTGCAGGTGGTGCCTGGCTGCTGTACCTGCTCGGTTACAACCTGTCGGTGGCGGTCGCGGTCGGTCTGATCGCCTTGGCGGGTGTCACCACGGAAATAGGCGTGGTGCTGGTGGTGTACCTCAACCAATCCGTCGACGCCTACGTGCAACGTTGCCAGTCCGAGTCCAGTCCGTTGAGTTACGAGGGCCTGCGCGATGCCGTCCGTGATGGCGCACTGCTGCGTTTGCGGCCGATTTCGATGACGGCGACGGCGATCATCGTCGGGTTGCTGCCTGTGATGTTCGGCGGTGGCACCGGTTCGGAAGTGATGCGTCGCATCGCCGCGCCGATGGTCGGCGGCATGATCAGCTCCTTGTTCCTGACCATGCTGGTGCTTCCGGCCGTCTTTCTGTTGTGGGAGTGGCGGCAACTGCGAAAACAGATTGTTGCAACCCACTGATGCCATTCCATGGCACAAAACCACCAGGGGGTTAGCGGGAATCCCGGCCCCCGGGAGGATCCAAATGAAGTACCGCAAGATCACCGCCATCATCAACGTCAACAGCCTTGAGGCCGTGGAGCAGGCGCTGAAGCAAGAGAAAACCATTGAAGTTGCCATAACCCGGGTCAAGGGATACGGCGACTACAAGAATTTCTACAGTCCTCAATGGGTTTCGACCCAGGCACGGGTGGAAGTGTTTGTGCTCGCGCAGCATGCAGAGCAGGTGGCACACGACATCATGCAGGCCGCACATACCGGACTGGACACCGATGGCGTGATCGCCATTCTTCCCGTGGAGACGATCTACCACGTCAGGGATTACGTTCCGCCGTCCAATCCATGAGACGCCACGTTGTTCCGTGGCCATCTGTGCAGCGACCATCTTCCGTCAATGGAAGTCGGAAGTGGCGACCTGGCTTGATGAGTGCCCGCGCCTTGCCGTGCCCGGTGCGCGCCTCGGCAAGGATGCTGCCTGGATGCTCGCCCATGGCAAAGGCGCTCTTTTTGCCGGCGATGGGTTAGCCTAAACCCCAGAGCTTCGCCATTGGTGGACGCACCGCGAGATAGAGGTTGCCCTCTCCGTCATCACGACGGGTTTCGAACCAGGCTTGGTTTTCGAGACAAGCTCCGGACCAGGCGATCCGGATCATCGCTCGAATGCAGGCAACGGTTACCGGTACCTTGGCACACGATGCGCGCCGCTGCTGCATCTATCCACAAGCTCCTGAATACGCCCCGCAGCCCGGTTCAGGGCGGACGGAGTAGCATCGGACGCAAGCACTGGTGCTTGATGGCTTCCCCGGGAATGTGTCCGATGAACACGGCAGCCAGGCATGGCGATGGACGGTACGGACATGCCACCGTCGCTCGCCTTTTCGAAGGTCCGATCAGGACATCACGCAGGTTACCCGACCGGGTCCGGCAGGCAGGGGGGGCTCGCCCCCGATGGCGCGTGCTCGTACCTTTTCGATGATGACCACGACGTCCTCCACCCCCTCGGACGAGGCCCTGCTCGATCGGCTGCAGCGCGCCGCGTTCAACTACTTCCCGGAAACCGTAAACCCGCGCAATGGCCTGGTCGCGGACACCTCGCGCGAGGGCTCACCGGTCAGCATCGCGGTGGTCGGCTTTGCCCTGTCCGTGTATCCGGTGGCGGTGCAACGCGGTTGGATGGAACGCGACGACGCGGTCCGCAACAGTCTCGCCGCACTGCGGTTCTTCACCGAGAGCGAACAGAGCGGCAGTCCCACCGCAACCGGCTACAAGGGGTTTTACTACCATTTCCTGGATATCCACAGCGGCCTCCGGGTGTGGCAATCGGAACTGTCGATGATCGATACCGCCCTGCTGGTGGCCGGCGCGTTGACCGCAGCGATGTACTTCACCGCCGACACGGCCGACGAGGTCGAGCTGCGGCAACGGGCCGATCAGCTCTATCGTCGCGTCGACTGGCGCTGGGCCCAGGCCGACGGCCAAACCCTGCGGCAGGGCTGGAAACCCGAATGCGGATTCCTGCATTACGGCTGGGAAGGCTACAGCGAGGCGATCTTGCTCTACGTGCTGGCCATGGGCTCGCCGACCCACCCGATCACCGGCGACTGCTACAAGGCCTGGACCGCCACCTACCAGTGGGAAAACCTGTACGACCACGACGTGCTCTACGCCGGGCCGATGTTCGTGCATCATTTTTCCCATGCCTGGATCGATTTTCGCGGCATCCGCGACCGTTTCATGCGCGAGAAGCGCTTCGACTATTTCCACAACAGCCGCAACGCCGCCTGCATCCAGCGCGAATACGCGCAACGCAATCCGCACCAGTTCGCCGGTTACGGCGAAAACTGCTGGGGTCTTTCGGCCTGCGATGGTCCGGACAAAACACCGGCGAACCCCGACCGCCCTGCGCAGCGCTTGTTCGGCTACGCCGCCCGGGGCGTGCCCTACGGGCCGGACGACGGCACCCTGTCCCCCTCGTCGGTGCTGGCATCGCTTCCGTTCACTCCCGAAATGGTCTTCCAGTGCATGCGCCACATGATGCAGCGCTATCCCGAGATGTGTCGCCATGACCGTCTTGCGAGCAGCTTCAACCCGACGCTGATCGATGCCGATCAGAACGCCTGGGTATCGGAGGGCCATTACGGCCTGGATCAGGGCATCGTGGTCATGATGATCGAGAATCACCGCAGCGGGCAGATCTGGCAGTGGATGC
>NZ_JAQIBU010000292.1 GCF_027858935.1 Oleiagrimonas sp.
ATGCAGCTGCGTTTCTTCGGACATGGCCGTTGAAGTGCCGTTAGGGAAGAGTTTGGCAGAATGGCCTGCGATGAACGTCCGATCAAGTCGACCCTGTTCACGATTCGCACTGGTGATCCTGCTGGTGCTGGCCATTTCATGTCCGGTGTCGGCCATTGCCACAACCACGCTTGACGCCGATGCCATCACATTGCCTGGCGGTATTGCGCTTCGCCAGGTGCATTCGACCTTGCAGCTCGCGGGGGATGGTCAGCTTCAGCTCTCCCTGGTTGCGGCACAGGCCGATATCCCGAAACTGGGCTGGCGCCGGGTCAGGCTGGCGTTGGACGGAAAACTTGCCCATACCCGACAGGACCACTGGTCCTGGAGCGGCACGGTCCTGATCAAGGGCGCTCCCGGCGGCCTGATGCAGCATGGCGGCAGTTTCAAACTGATTCTGGATATCGCCAGCGATACCCTGGAACTTGATCTGGCGCGCTCATCCAGACAGTCCGTGCAGCTGGCCATGCCGCTGGATCAGACGACCCATCTGCAGGTGCACCTGGTCCGGATGCCGCTGGCGTGGATCCAGGGCTTTCTGCTGCATGCATGGAAGGGCAAGATCACCTCCGGGCAGGTTACTGGTGTTGCAGCCATGGATTTCCAGCCCGATGGCATGCAGGCCTCGGCATCCCTGCATGCCGACAATGTCGGGTTTGATGGTGGCGCGCTGGCCGGCCAGGCATTGAAGATGGACGGACATCTCACCATGGATGCTGCAGCCAAGCGCAACCGCTTTTCGCTGGCGGCGACCCTGAATGGTGGGCAGGTCCTGGTTGGACCGATCTACGCCCAGTTGCCTGCCCACCCAGTGAGTCTGGGGTTCAAGCTCGAAACCAGGGGTGAGAGCCTGCGCGTGGACCACCTGCGCTTCAGCGATCCGGATGCGCTGGTGCTGTCCGGTGGCTTCATTTTCGGCACGGGCGGCACCCTGCACAGCATGAATATCAGTCATTTCAACGCGATATTTCCGGCAGCCTATGCACGTTACGGCAAGACATGGCTGGACACACTGGGTCTGCGGGACCTGCATTCAAGCGGCAACCTCAGCGGGACACTGCAGCTGGCTGGCGACGGGCTTCGCTCGTTCGCCTTGCAGACGGATGAGCTGAATCTGGACGATGGCTCGGGACGATTTCGTGTCCAGGGTCTCCAGGGCGGGCTGGATTGGAACCGCAAGGGATCCCTGCCGGTATCCGGGTTGCAATGGAAGCAGCTCGGCATCTACCGCATTCCATTCGGGGCGTCCAGCAGCAAGTGGCAGAGTCGCAATGGCACATTACGTTTGCTGGGTCCCCTTGATATCCCCGTACTCGGCGGTCAGCTCAACGTGAACACCCTTGCTATACGTCCACAGGGCGGGCAGGGCGAGAGCCTGGACATGGCCACCTCGTTGACGGATGTGGACATGGGTGCTTTGAGCGAGGTCCTGGGCTGGCCGCGTTTCCACGGTACACTGGCGGGCGCCATGCCGGGCTTGCACTATGCCGGCGGTCGTTTCGATCTTCAGGGGGGCCTGTCCTTGAATGTCTTTGACGGCTTCGTGGATATCACTCGACTTTCCTTGACGCATCCGTTTGGCGGGACCCCGGAGATCGCCGCGGACGTGAGCCTGAGCAAGCTCAACCTGGGCGCCATGACCGACGTCTTCGATTTCGGCAAGATCACCGGCGATCTGCAAGGCCAGATCAAGCAACTGCATCTGGTCGACTGGCAGCCGGTCGGGTTCGATGCCCACTTGCTGGCCGACTCCGGCGGGCGCATCAGTCAGCGCGCCGTGAATAACCTGACTTCCGTGGGTGGCGGTGGCGTGGCCGGGGGGCTGCAGGGGGCGATACTGAAACTGTTCAAGAGCTTCCGCTACGACCGGATCGGCATCAACTGCACACTGGAGGGCAGCGTCTGCCATATGAGTGGCCTGGAGCCCGACAACGGTGGCTATCTGATCGTCGACGGTAGCGGTTTGCCCCATCTGACCGTGATCGGCCACCAGAAACGGGTCAGCTGGCCAACGCTGTTGACACGCCTGGAGGCCGCCATCCATGGTGGTGGCCCGGTGGTGAAATAAGCAGGCTGGCCTGGATGCGCCGGCCGTGTGTTCTGTGTGATTATTCGCGTTCTTCAAGGAGATCGTGTCATGCGCAAGATTCTTGCCTGTCTGGGGCTGACCATGCTGATTGCACTGGTCGGCTGCGTCACCATCAATGTCTATTTTCCTGCGGCGGCTGCACAGAAGGCCGCGGACCAGTTCATCGGTTCGGTCATCGATCAGGGCACGCCGTCGCCGAAGCCGGCGCAGAACGGCCCGAAAGGGGATGGGACCTCCAAGCCCGCCCCGGACGGCGGCATGCCGTCGGCCAGGGTGCTGGACCTTCTGATACCGGCTGCGTATGCCGGCGACTCGCCGAACCTGAAGATCCATACACCGGCCATCGACGCGATCCATGCGCGCATGCGCAAGCGTTTCAGCGATTCGTTGAAGACACTGCTTGATGATGGTGCTGTCGGTTTCACCCAGGACGGTCTGGTCCAGGTCCACGATCTTTCGGCCGCACCCATGGCGCAGCGTGCCGAGGTCAAGAGCGTGGTCGCGGCCGAGAACGGTGACCGCAACCAGCTGTATGCCGATATCGCCAAGGCCAATGGCCACCCCGAGTGGCAGGATCGTATTCGACAGACTTTCGCCCAGTTGTGGATCCAGCGGGCGCACAAGGGCTGGTACTATCGCAGTAGCACGGGCAGCTGGAAGCGCAAGTAGTTCGCTCGCCAGATGTCCCGTATCCATTCACCGCCCGGGCCGTTGCCCGGGCGCGTTGTTTTGCCCATGAAGAAAAATACCCAAGTCGAAGTTCAAATCACCGACCTCAGTCATGATGGCCGCGGCGTCGCGCATGTCGACGGCAAGGCAGTGTTCGTGCGTGGTGGACTGCCTGGTGAGTCCGCCAGCGTGCGGATCGTGCGCAGCAAGCGCAGTTTTGACGAGGCCGAGATCGAAGAGCTGCACACCCGCAGTGCCGACCGCGTGGAACCGCGCTGCGCGCATTACGAACAATGTTCGGGTTGCTCTCTGCAGCACCTCGCACCGGCCGCCCAGATTGCCTCCAAGCAACATGTCCTTGCCGACAATTTTGAGCGCATTGGCAAGGTGGCACCCGAACGCTGGCTGGAACCCCTGACCGACAGTGTCTGGGGTTATCGCCGCAAGGGCAGGCTGTCGGTCAAGCATGTGGCCAAAAAGGGTCGGGTGCTGGTGGGGTTCCGCGAGTCCAACCCGCGGTTTGTAGCCGACATCCGTCGTTGCGAAGTCCTGCATCCGGCGCTCGGGCCGAAGATCGAGGCGATCGGGGACATGCTGGGCACCCTGGAGGTCGGCGCCCAGATACCACAGATTGAATTTGCTGCCGGCGACGACACCGTTGCCCTCGTGTTTCGCCATCTGACCCCTCTGGGAGCGCAGGATCGCGAGAAACTTGTGGCCTTCGGGCGTGAACACGGTTTCGCCATCTACCTGCAGCCGGGCGGCATCAGCAGCGTGCATCCGCTTTGGCCGGAGGCGCCGCGGCTGGCTTTCCGCATACCCGATTATCAGGTCGAACTGGAATTCCAGCCGCTGGATTTCGTGCAGATCAACGCCGGCATCAACCAGCGCATGATCGCCCATGCGATGGACCTGCTGGCGCCCAGCCCGCAGGATCGCGTGCTGGACCTTTTCTGTGGCCTGGGCAATTTCACCTTGCCGCTGGCGCGCCGCGTGGCGCAGGTGGCGGGCGTGGAAGGCGACACCGAACTGGTGCGTCGTGCGGCCGCCAATGCACGTGCGAACGGGATCGAGAACACACAGTTCCACGTGGCCAATCTGTTCGAGGACCAGCGCGGCGCCAGCTGGGCGCGGCAGGACTGGGACAAGCTGCTGCTGGACCCGCCTCGGGCCGGGGCCGACAAGATCCTGGAACATCTGCCTGGCAAGGCCACGAGCAGAGTGGTGTATGTGTCCTGCCACCCCGGTTCGCTGGCACGGGACGCCGCGATACTGGTTCGTGAACACGGGTTCCGGCTTGCGGCCGCGGGTGTCATGGACATGTTCCCGCACACCGCCCATGTCGAGTCCATTGCCCTGTTCGAGCGTGCCTGATGGGTCGGGAGATCGAGCGCAAGTTCCTGGTCGCGGGAGAGGGCTGGCGAGATGCGGTCACGCGCAGCCAGAGGATGGAGCAGGGGTATCTGGTCGACGCGAAGGTCTTCGAGGCCGGTTTGTCGAAGTGTTCGGTGCGCGTTCGCATTGCCGGCGATCGTGCCTGGTTGAACATCAAGTCCGCGCGCCTGGGCATCGAGCGATCGGAGTTCGAATATGCCGTGCCGCTGGGTGAAGCCCACGAATTGCTGGATCAATTGTGTTCGGGACGGATTGAAAAGACGCGACATCTTGTCGATGTCGATGGTTGCACTTTCGAGATCGACGAGTTTCATGGTGACAATCAGGGTCTGATCGTTGCAGAACTGGAACTGGATTCCACCAATGCCCATGTTCCCCGGCCCAGGTGGCTCGGACACGAAGTCAGTCAGCTGGCCCGCTACTACAATGTGAATCTGGTCGCGCATCCCTACATCCACTGGTCAGTGCGCGAACGCGAAGGCAAAGAGGACACCTGATGTTGTTGATCGGCATTGCAGGCATCACTCTCACGAACCGTGAATGTGAACAGCTGGCCTCGCCCCTGGTCAGCGGCGTGGTGTTGTTCACGCGCAACTTCCAATCACGTGTGCAGGTGAGCGAACTCATCGCCGAAATACGCAAGCTGCGTCCGGACGACGGATTCATCGTTGGCGTCGACCAGGAGGGTGGGGTGGTGCAGCGGTTCCGCGACGGCTTCACGCGTCTGCCGGCACTTGCCAAACTGGGTGCCTTGCACGACCGCGATCCAGCACAGGCCCGTGCACGGGCCGAGGAACACGCATGGATCATGGCCAGCGAATTGCGCGCGGTGGATGTCGACATCAGCTTCGCACCGGTCGTGGATCTGGCTCGTGGCAACCGGATTATCGGAAGCCGCGCCTTTCACGCGCATCCAGAGGTTGTGGCCGAGCTGGCCGATGCCTATGTACGCGGCATGCACATGGCCGGCATGGCCGTCACGCTCAAGCATTTCCCCGGCCATGGCTCAGTGCTTGAGGATACCCATGTCGAAAAGGCTGTCGATGCGCGTGACCTGGAGGCCATCCGTAGATCCGACCTGGTGCCTTTCACCGAATGCATTCGCCTTGGCGTGGAGGCCGTGATGATGGCTCATGTGATTTATCCGGCCGTGGACACAAAGCCGGCTGGCCAGTCCGGGGTCTGGATCGAGGATGTCCTGCGCACCGGATTGGGTTTCGAGGGACTGGTCTTCAGCGATGACATCAGCATGGCCGGTGCTGGCGAGGGCGGCGATGTCGGCAAGCGTCTGCAGGCGCATGTTGCTGCCGGTTGCGATCTGATCCTGGCATGCCAGCCCGCGGCGGTCGAGGAGGCTCTGGCCACGGCCCGCGGGCTGCCTGCATGTGCGCCCGAACGTGTGGCCACGATGCGTGGAGAGGCCACGGCGGTCTGGTCGTCCCTGATGGACAACCCCCAGCGGGATGTCTTCATTGCCCGTCTGGCCGAACTTGAAGTTTCAGGAGACTCCGCATGAACCAAGCTTCGCTGGTACAGGCACTGCGCGATGCCGACCTGTTGTTTACCGCAGATGCGCTGGCATCGGCCATTGCGCGCATGGGGCGAGAGATCGATGCCGAGCTGGATGGCGAGCGCGCGGTCTTCCTGACGGTCATGCAGGGTGGGCTGATCTTTGCCGGCCAACTGGCTTTGGCGATGGGTACGGACGTGGAGTTCGATTACGTGCATGCCACGCGCTATCGCGGCGGCACACAAGGCCACGATATCCAGTGGCTGCGCAAGCCCCAACTCGCACTGGACGGGCGCACGGTCATGCTTGTCGACGATATCCTGGACGAGGGTTATACCCTCAAGGCGGTCCGCGAATATTGTCTGGCTGCGGGAGCACGCCGGGTGCTGGTCGTGACCCTGTGCAGGAAACAGCATGATCGTCGTGTGCCTGGACTGGCTGCCGATTTCAACGGCGTGGATGTCCCGGATCGCTATGTGTTCGGTTTTGGCATGGATTATCACGAGCAAGGTCGCAATCTCCCGGCCATCCATGCCTTGAGGGGAGAGGTTTGAGCGCATGAAGGCTGCCAGCGACATGCACAACCAGGATATCGACTACGCAGTGATCGGCGGTACCGGTCTATACCGCCTCGAGGGTCTTGAGAATATCCGTCGCGTGGCCATGGACACGCCCTACGGCATGCCATCCGGTGCCGTGGTATGTGGCGATTTCAAGGGTTGTCGTTTCGCGTTTCTGGCACGCCATGGCGAAAACCATGAATGGGCTCCGCATCGAGTCAACTATCGAGCCAATGTACATGCCTTGCATGCCCTTGGTGCAAGACAGGTCATCGGCGTGAACGCCGTGGGCGGCATTCGCTCGGACATGGCCCCGCGCATATTGGCCGTGCCCGACCAGATCATTGATTACACCCATGGTCGTGCCAGCAGTTTCTGTGATGTCGAAGGTGCGCAGGTGCAGCATGTGGATTTCACCGAGCCCTACGATGCGGCATTGCGCAAGGATCTGCTCGAGGCTGCATCAGCGGTTGGTGTGTCGGTGATCGACGGTGGCTGCTACGGGGCCACGCAGGGTCCGCGTCTGGAAACCCGAGCGGAAATCGAACGCATGCGTCGTGACGGATGTGATCTGGTGGGCATGACCGGCATGCCCGAGGCCGTGCTGGCGCGTGAATTGGAAATGCCCTACGCCTGCCTGGCGCTGGTGGCCAACTGGGCCGCCGGCTGCGGGGAAGCCGAGGTCATCAGTATTGAACAGATCCTGGAGCACCTCGAAGCGGCCACGGCGCAGGTGCCGAATATTCTTTCTGCCTTGCCATTTCCCCGTTGAGGGAGGTTATCTCGGTGATTATCCTGAAGACAGGTCAGTTTGTTTGAAGTGAAAACCACTTGCATCAAGCATGAAAACATGGTGATACTGCGCACGTGCAATGCATTGGGGCGTACCGAGGGGCGTACGTGTGGTATTGCACTTCCGGTTCAATCGAGAGGTTTCGAGCAATGCGTTTTGGTACGGTCAAATGGTTTAATGACGCCAAGGGTTTCGGTTTCATCGCACCCGAGGACGGTGGGGAGGACGTTTTCGTCCATTATTCAGCAATCGCATCCGAAGGTTTTCGCAGCCTCAAGGAAGGCCAGCGAGTGAGTTTCGAGGTGGTGGATGGTCCCAAGGGCGCGCAAGCGTCGGGAGTGACGGACGCGGCCTGACCGCAACCGTTGCCACGTTGAGATCATGATGACCCCGTGCCGCGGCACGGGGTTTTTTTTGCTCTGCGCGTGTGGTTCGGGCAGGAAAAACTTGCGGTGTTTCAATATCAGCTGGCGAACTGCAGATTCGCCAATTGCGCATACAGGCCACCTTCGCGCAGCAGGCTGTCGTGCGTACCCTGGGCGATGATCCGACCACCGTCCATGACCACGATGCGATCGGCGCGCTGTACCGTGGCCAATCGATGGGCGATGACCAGGGTGGTGCGGCCTTTTTCCAGGCGTGCCAGGGCCTGCTGGATCGCAGCTTCGGACTGCGCATCGAGGGCCGAGGTGGCCTCGTCCAGCAACAGGATTGGTGCGTCGCGCAGGATCGCGCGGGCGATCGCCACACGCTGGCGCTGGCCACCTGACAAGCGCACGCCGCGCTCGCCCAGTTCAGTGTCGTAGCCTTGTGGAAGCGCACGCAGGAAAGCGTCCGCTTCCGCAGCCAGGGCAGCCCTTTGGACCTCTTCTTCAACCGCATTACTGCGGCCGAAGCGGATGTTTTCGGCGGCGCTGCCACCGAAGATCACGGTGTCCTGGGGCACCAGCGCGAACGCACCACGCAGGTCGGGCAGGGCCAGGGCGCGAAGGTCCACGCCGTCCAGCAGGATCGTGCCGCGCTGCGGGTCGTAGAAGCGCAGCAGCAGGCCGAACACGGTGCTTTTCCCGGCGCCGGAGGGACCCACCAGCGCGACGGTTTCGCCCGACTGGACCTCCAGGCTGAATTCCTCAAGCGCGGCGGTCTCGGGTCGAGTCGGGTAGCGGAACTCGACGCCCTCGAATCGAATGGCACCTTTGGCGCGTCCGGGCATCGGAGTGGGGGAGACTGGCGTGCTTACGGTCGCCTGTTCGTCGAACAATTCTCCGATACGCCCCATGGCGCCGGACGCGCGCATGACCTGGCCCCATACGCCGCTGACCGCGCCCACGGATCCGGCGGCGAAGATCGCATACATCACGAACTGCCCCAGGACACCTGCATTCAGATGACCGGCCAGCACGTCGCGCGCGCCGGCCCATAGCACCAGGGTGATGGCGCCGAACACCAGGGTAATGACCGAGGCGGTCAAGCCCGAGCTCATGCCGATGCGCCGCCGTGCCGTGGACAGGGCGTTACGGATGGATTGCCCGTAGCGCAAACTCTCGGTGTCCTCGCGCGAATAGGCCTTGATGGCCTGGGCAGCATTCAGGGTTTCGTTGGCGATGGCCGATGCATCGGCCAGGCGGTCCTGACTATGCCGCGACAGGCGGCGCACGCGGCGGCCGAAGATCAGGATCGGCAACATCACGGCCGGTATTACCAGCGCGGTCAATCCGGACAGGCGCGGACTGGTGATGATCATGGCCACGGTCGCGCCGATCAGCATCACCACCGAGCGCAGCGCCACGGAAATGCCTGAACCGACCAGGGTCTGCACCAGTTCGGTATCGGTACCCAGGCGCGAGATCAGCTCGCCGACACGGGATCTCTCGTAAAAGCCGAGGTCCAGGCGGATCAGATGGTCATAGAGGCTGCTGCGCAGCGACGCCAGCGAGCGTTCGCCTAGCAGGGTGATGCAGTAGAAGCGCGCCGCCGTGGCCAGCGCCATGACAAGGGCCACCACGAACAGTCCGATGAAGGTACGGTTGATAACCCTCGGGTCGGAACCGGCGAACCCGTTGTTGATCATGTGGCGAACCGCTACCGGCAACACCAGAGTGGCGCCGGAGGACAAGCCCAGAAAGACCACCCAGCCCAGCGCCAGTCCCTTGTGAGGTTTCAGGAACGGCCACAGTCGACGCAGGTCGCCGAGGTCACGGGCCTTGCGCACGGGACGACCGGAGGTCGGGTCGATGGAGGTTTCGCTCATGCGGGGTCCGTGTTGAGTCGATGCAGGGTGCTGGCGCCGCGGGTGAGGTCGGCCAGCAGGTGTTCGAGTTGCTCCATGTGCGCCAGGGCCACGTTCACGGTCAAGGTGACATCGCCTGGACCGAAGGCTTCGTCATCGATACGCAGGTGCCATTCCAGGGTGCGGGCCTTGAGCAACGGCAGCTCGGGATAGCCGACCCTGAACCGGACTCGTTGCGTGGCGATGATCGGCACGTGCGGGGCCTGGCGCAGGCACTCGGCCGCAGTGCTTGCATAGGCGCGGATCAGTCCGCCCACGCCCAGCTTGATCCCACCGAACCAGCGCGTGACCACAGCCACCACGCCGTCCAGTTGTTGGCCCTCGATGGCCTGCAGGATTGGCTTTCCGGCACTGCCTCCGGGTTCGCCGTCGTCGCTGAAGCGATAGGCCTGACCGATCCGGTAGGCCCAGCAGTTGTGGTTGGCCGTGGTGTCGGATGCCTGTTCCAGAAAGACCATGGCTGCATCCACGTTGTCGGCTGGTGCCACGCGGGCCCGGAACCGGCTCTTGCGGATCTCCACCTCGAGATGGTGGGGCCCGGAAAGGGTCCATCGATCGTTCATGCGCGGACCGGTTTCCATGCCGCTGTCCGGTCGATCAAGCAGTCTGAGAAACGCCATATTGATGGATTCATGATGTCGTCCCCGTCCATTGCCGCATTGATCGGCGTGCAGCCTTGGTTATGGTGGTGAATTGGCGCAGGCCAAGTCCACGCGACGTCCGCGTGCATACCATGCACAGCATAACCAAACGCCATCCCGGCCGGGCCGGGATGGCGTGACATGGCATGCCCCTAAACGCGAGCGTTTCGAAAATCAGGCGTCGCGGATGACCAGCAGGCGCAGTTCGCTCATGTCCTCCATGGCGTACTTGATGCCCTCGCGCCCCAGGCCCGAACGCTTGATGCCGCCGTAAGGCATGTTGTCGACGCGGAAGCTGGGAATGTCGCCAATGACCACGCCGCCCTGTTCGAGCCGGTCCCAGGCGCGCATGGTGCGCGTCAGGTCGTTGGTGAACACGCCCGCCTGCAGGCCGTAGTCCGAATCGTTGACCTCGTCGATCACCTTGTCGAACTTCTTGAACGGGGCCAGCACCGCGACCGGGCCGAACGCCTCCTCGCAGCTGATTTTGGCGTCGTGCGGGACATTTTCCAGCACGGTGGCATCGAGCATGCTGCCCTTGCGCTTGCCGCCGCACAGCACCGTGGCGCCGGC
>NZ_JAQIBU010000294.1 GCF_027858935.1 Oleiagrimonas sp.
CTGGCACTGCGCGCACCGATGGCCAGCGATCTTCGCGCGGTGTTCGCCGCCCTGCGCATTGCCTCGGATATCGAACGCATCGGCGACTATGCAGCCAACGTGGCCAAGCGTTCGATCCCGCTGTCGATGGTGGCTCCGGTCGCCCCCGCACATGGACTGCAGCACCTTTCGCAACTGGCTGCGGCCGCCACGCGCAAGGTACTGCTCGCCTATGAGGAATTGGACGCCGACAAGGCCTTCGAGGTCTGGCGTGACGACGTCCACGTGGACGACGCCTACAACGCGCTGTTCCGCGAGTTGTTGACCTACATGATGGAAGATCCGCGCAGCATCACCTCGTGCACGCACTTGCTGTTCATGGCCAAGAACATCGAGCGCATCGGCGACCACGCCACCAACATCGCCGAAAATGTATGGTTTGTGGTCAAGGGCGAACCACTGGAAACCCCGCGTCAGAAGGGGGGTGAAGAGCCCATGGAACCCGCTGCACCCAGGGCCTGAACCCGATCAGAGGTCGGGCCTGTCCGCGTCGCGGTAGGCCCGACGCCTGCGCTGTTGCGGGTTGAAGAAGATGCCGTAGATGCTGATCAGCAGCCATGCGCCTTCCAGCAGGAAGGCCGGCAGATTGAACTTGCAGAATACCAGCGAGAGCAGCACGCCGAGTGCACCCACCGCATTCATCAGCTGGTAGGTCAGTCCGTTGCCGTGCAGCTTGTGCGCCTGCAGCAGAAAAAACCCGAACAACACCAGTGCCACGCCGATCAGGCCGGACCATTCATGCCAGGGTAGATACATTGCCCACGCCTCTTTTGTCGGAACGATGTTCATCATGACGCCCGCCGACAGACATGGCAACGCGCGCCCCGGATGCCATGCACGCCAAGCGCATGCAGGCTGCTGATCTCACGCCTGCCGCTGTCGAAGCACCTCGAAAAGCGCGATACCGGCACTCACCGACACATTCAGGCTCTCCATCGCACCCGGCATGGGAATCTTCGCCAGGTGATCGCAGGTCTCGCGCGTCAGCCGACGCATGCCCTGCCCCTCGCTGCCCAATACCAGGGCAGCCGGTCCCTTGAGATCCACCTGATAAATCGTCTGGGCGGCCTCGCCCGCCAGCCCGGTCAGCCATACGCCCGCCTCCTTCAGCGTGCGTAATGCGCGTGCCAGGTTGGTCACGGCCACCAGCGGCACGCGGTCCACCCCACCGGCCGATGCGCGATGCACCACGGGCGTGATGCCTGCCGCCCGATCCCTGGGCACGATGACCGCCGTGACCGCGGCCGCCGCGGCACTGCGCAGGCAGGCGCCGAGATTGTGCGGATCGGTCACGCCGTCCAGTACCAGGAAAAGCGCCCCGGGCCCCGCACGCTCGACCAGTCCAGTCAGTTCGTTCTCGCCCAGTGCGGCCGGAGCCTCGTAGCGCGCAGCGATGCCCTGGTGCCGATTGCCGTCGGCCACGTGTTCAAGCTGCTCGCGCGCGCATTCGGCGACCGTAATGTCCAGTTCGCGGGCGCGCGCTGCAAGTTCGGCCACGCGAGGGTTGCGCGCACCGCGTTCGATGCGCAGCTCGCGTACGCGCGCGGCGTTGTTGGCCAGGGCACCATCGACAGGATTGATGCCGACGATCCATGCCTCGCTCATCGCTTGGCGCCTCCACGCTTGCCGCGGGACCGCCCCTTGCCCGGCGGCTTGTCCTGCGCTGCCGGGGTCTTGTCCTTGACCTGGCGTGCACCGCGCGCGCCCCTGGACGAGGATCCGCGCGAACCCTTGTCGCGGCCACCGCTCTTGCTGCTCGCCTTGTCCTTGCCGGCCCGGCCCTTGTCGCCATGCTCATCGTCCGGCTGCACCAGGCGGAAGTCGACCTTGCGGTCCTCCATGCTGGCGCGCATGACCTGCACGCGCACGTTCTCGCCCAGACGGAACACGCGACCGGTGCGCTCACCCTTGAGCAGGCGTTTCTCGGGGTCGAAATGGTAGTAGTCGTTGGACAGCTGGCTGATGTGCACCAGGCCGGAGACGCCGTGGCCATCAAGATCCACGAACAGGCCGAACGAAGTCACGCCGGTGACGCGACCGGCGAAGGTCTCGCCGACATGCTTTTCCATCCACGCGCACTTCAGGCGCTCATCGACATCGCGCTCGGCCTCCTCGGCACGCCGTTCGCGCTGTGAACAATGCGCGGACATCTTTGCCATCTGTTCTTCGGAGTAGGTGTAGCCGGACGGCTTGCCCTTGCCCAGCGCGTAGCGGATCGCGCGATGCACCAACAGGTCGGGATAGCGCCGGATCGGCGAGGTGAAATGGGCGTACGCGTCCAGCGCCAGGCCAAAATGGCCATGGTTGTTGGGTACGTACACGGCCATGCTCATCGAACGCAGCAGCACCGACTGGATCAGTTCGAACTCGGGCTTGTCGCGCACCCGCTTGAGCAGGTCGTCGTAGTCGCCGGGCTTGAGCTTTTCCAGCGGCGGCAGGGTCAGCTTGTACTGACGCAGGAACTCCAGCAGGTCCTCGTACTTGTCCTGCGGTGGCGGAGCATGCACGCGGAACGGCGTCGGCACTTTCTTCTTTTCCAGGAAACGTGCCGCCTGCACGTTGGCGGCGATCATGCATTCTTCGATCAGCTTGTGCGCATCGTTGCGCGGGCTGACGGCAACTTCGTTGACTTCGCCTTGCGCGTCGAGGCTGAACTTGGCCTCGTGCGTGTCGAACTCGATCGCACCGCGCTTGTGGCGCGCCTTGTCCAGCACCTTGTACAGCCCATGCAGGTGCTCCAGCACCGGCAGGTGGGCCTTGAGTTGCTGGCGGACCTGCGGGTCCTTCTCGCCGATCGCCTGCCACACCTGGGTGTAGGTCAGGCGCGCATGCGAGCGCATCACGGCGGGGTAGAACTTCGACTTCTTGACCACGCCGGCGCCGTCGATGGTCATGTCGCAGACCATGCACAGGCGGTCCACGTCCGGATTCAGCGAGCACAGCCCGTTGGAAAGCGCCTCGGGCAGCATCGGCACCACGTAGCCGGGGAAGTAGGTCGAGGTACTGCGCTCCAGCGCCTCGGTATCCAGCGCGGTATCGGGCCGTGCGTAATACGACACGTCGGCGATGGCGACCACCAGCCGCCAGCCACCCAGGCGTCGCGGCTTGGCATAGACCGCGTCATCGAAATCACGCGAATCCTCGCCGTCGATGGTCACCAGCGGAAGATCGCGCAAGTCGGTCCGTCCCTCCAGGTCGCGCTTCTCGACCTGGGTCGGCATGTCCTCGACCTCCTCGGTGACCGGCTGCGGCCACGCATCCGGCAGGTCGTACTGGGCAATGGCCACTTCGACCAGCAGCGAAGGCTCGAGTTTGGCACCGAGCACGCTGAGAATGCGGCCGATCGGGCCGCGCTTGGCGTTCGGCGGGTCGGTGATCTCGGCGATCACCACCTGGCCGGCCTTGGCGCCCTGGACGCGATCGGGCGGGATCAGCAGGTCCAGATGCAGGCGCTCGTCGTCGGGCACCACCACGGTCACGCCGCTTTCGGTGGTCACTCGCCCCACGATGCGCGCCGGACGGCGCGCCAGCACTTCGGCAATGGCGCCCTTGCGGCGGCCGCGCGAGTCAACATTGATCACGCTGGCCAGCACGCGGTCGCCGTGCAGCACCCGGCGCATCTCGTGCGGCGACAGGTACAGGTCCGGACTGCCGTCATCCGGTCGCAGGAATCCGTAGCCGTCGGCGTTCGCCAGCACTTCGCCGGCAATCAGGTCCAGCTTGCTGGCCACGCCATAGCCGTCGCGTCGCGTGCGCAGCAGTTGGCCGTCGCGCACCATCGCACCCAGACGCTTGTCCAGGGCCTGCTGGTCGACCTCGTCCTCCAGGCCCAGGGCCTCTGCGATCGCCTCCTCACGCATCAGCTCGCCGCGATCGACCAGCAATGCCAGGATCGCCTCGCGGCTGGGAATCGGGCGATCGTAGCGTTGCGCCTCGCGCTCGACCCACGGATCGGCGACAGTGGCAATCGCGTCGCCTGGGCGGCCTTTCTTTCCGGAGGGTGCGCCGGAAGCATTGCTGTGACTGGTTTTCTTCTTTGACACGTAGGTTCCTTGAACATGAGAAATCGCCCCGCGGGACGAAAAGATCTGGATCGGATATTGACAAGCCGGCGGCTGGTGCCTATCTTA
>NZ_JAQIBU010000321.1 GCF_027858935.1 Oleiagrimonas sp.
GCCGCCGCCGCCGCTGGATGCCCAGCTGTCGCTGACCAACACCTATGCGGCACACAATGCCGGGTACACCGGCCAGGGCGTCACCATCGGCATCGTGGACACGGGCGTGAACCACCTCAATCCCACGTTGCTCGGACGCGTGGTCACCCCGGAGCTGGTGTATGTGGACCCCACTCAAAACAACCTGACCAAGGACGATGTGGTCGGCCATGGCACCTGGGTTTCGCAGATCGCCGCAGGCCAGCCGTACGGCCAGTTTCCCGGCGGCATTGCCCCGGACGCGACTATCATATCGGCGCGCATCATCAGCGATTCACCGCCTCCGCCCAGTAACACCGGCAGCAGCGGCAACTCCGTGACGTTGAGCGATGCCAGCTTCTTCGCCAATTACCTCAACCCGGACCTGATCAAGGCGGGCGTCCAGGTCATGAACAATTCCTGGGGCGGTCTGTATTGGGACCCGTCCAACCCCACGGCCGTGGGCCAGGCCTTTGCTGCGGCCTACCGGCCCTTTGTCATCAATCATGGCGGACTGGTGGTCTTCGCCACGGGCAACAATAGCAATGCGCAGCCCGGCGACTTTGCGGCCTTGCCGCATTGGGGCCCGGATCTCGAGGTGGGCTGGATCGCGGCCGCGGCGCTGGACAGCAACCATCCAACGCAACTGGCCAGTTACTCCAATGCCTGCGGCATCGCCATGAACTATTGCATCAGTGCGCCGGGCGACGTGATCATCATCGATGCCCAGGCCACAGCCAGCACCTCGCCCCTGAACTACTACATCGTCGAAGGTACCTCCTTCGCCGCGCCCGAGGTGTCCGGCGCCGCGGCGCTGGTCTGGCAGGCCTTCCCATATTTCAACAACGACATGGTGCGCCAGACCATCCTGAGCACAGCCACCGACCTGGGTGCCCCCGGTGTCGATCCGGTGTTCGGCTGGGGCGCGCTGAACGTAGGCAAGGCCGTCCAGGGGCCCGCCAATTTCGCCTGGGGCGATGTCTCGGTCAGCTTCGACGGCTACACCTCGACCTGGTCCAACGATATCGTCGGTGCCGGTGGCCTGAGCAAGAACGGCACCGGCACACTGGTGCTGGCCGGCAACGACACCTACCAGGGCGTCACCAACGTGCTCGGCGGCAGCCTGCAATCGGCCTACACGCTGCCCGGCAACGTGAATGTGTCCAGCGGCGCGATGCTGAGTGGGGTGTATGCCTCCGCTGCCACTGCGGTCGGCGTGCCTGGCGTCACCGGCAACCTGGACAACGCCGGCACGGTGGTGGTGGCCGGTGGCAATGCCGACGTGGGCGGCAATTATCATCAGGCGACCACGGGCACCCTGGACCTGAGCCTGGGCTCCAAGCTCAACGTCACCGGCACAGCGACCATTGACGGCGGCACGCTCGACATTCTGGGCAAGGATACGGGCTATGTCACCACCATGCACGAGAACCTGGTCACGGCGGCAGGCGGCCTCAGCGGTACGTTCACCAGCCTGGCCAAGGCCCCTGGCGTGTTCCTGAGCAGCACACTGCAGTACGACGCCAACGACGTGTGGGTCGATACCACCAGCCTGAGCATCACTGTCGCGGCAACCGCGGCCGGGTTCGGCGCGCAACCGGCGGTGATGAGCAGCGCCACACGCCTGGACGGCACCTTCAGCCAGATCAACGGCGGCCTGGCCTCGGGCAGCATCACGCCCGCCAGCAGCCTGGTGTCTGCAGCGGGGGCGATCCAGCACACACCGACGCTGAGCGCGGCACAGGTCTCGCTGCAAAGCCTGTCCGGCGAACTGCTGGCGACCAGCGCGGCAATGACCTTCCAGTCCATCGACGCCGCCAGCCTGGCGATGTCGGATCGTTTCGACCATCTGCTCGAGCACAGTGCCCGCTTGGGCATGTGGAGCCGGCAACTGGACGTGAGCGGCGACATGGCACGCTCGGGCTACGACGGTGTCGGATTCCAGCTCAACGGTTGGCTGCTCGGCAACGACCGCAAGCTGGGGGCAGACACCATCGCCGGCTTCGCCTTCGGACAGAGTCATGGCGACCAGCGCCTGAACCAGCGAACCGACCGCAGCATCGGCCGCACCACGCAAGCCATGGCCTACGCCGGTTGGATGCACGGCCGCAGCTATCTGCAGGGTCGGGTCAGCTTCGGCCAATACCAGCAGGATGTCAGCCGCGCGCTGTTGCTGGGGCAGAGCTGGCAGGGCGTCTCCACCCACTACAGCGGCAGCTACAACGTCGCCTACGGCGAGAGCGGCATGCACTTCAACGCTGCCGGCACCCAGCTCACGCCGTACCTGGATGCCCAGTACGCGCAGATCCGTCGCGACGGATTTGCCGAGCAGGGCGCCTATGGCTTCGGCCTGAAGTCCGGCGCACAGACGCTGGGCCGATTGCAGGCCGGCGTGGGGATCCGGGCGGCGCGGCATCTGGAGCTGTCGGGCGGGCGCTCGGTCAACTTCACCGCGCGGGCGCAGTGGCAGCGCACCCTGGCCTCCAGCGGCGATGTGTTCAACGCCAGCTTCGTGGGCGTGCGCGACTGGCAGCCGCTGGTGGGCATCGGCGTGTCGCGTTACAGCGGTCTGTTCGGCGTGGGCATGAACGCGCACCTGGGCCGCCACGCCACGTTCAACCTGGGCTATGACTACCAAGTCGGCCAGCGCGTCACGTCACGCCAGGTGATGGCCCGCTATACGCTACGGTTCTGACGCGCGAATGCGGCAAGGGAAAACGTCAACGGGGCCGCGTCGCGCGGCCCCGTTCACGTCTGGCGTCTGCGGGAACCGGTGGTAGCCGCATCCCCACTTCACGCTTCCCGGCCTCTCAGGCGTTGTCGTAGCCCGGATAAGCGCAGCGCATCCGGGGCCGGGCCGATGAATCGGGCATGCCCGGCAGGGCCCGGCCAGGGGATCGCAGCGCGATCCACCCGGATGCGGCCGGGTGCCTTATCCGGGCTACGGTGGGTGTACTGCGACGGCTTGTCGTAGCCCGGATAAGCGCAGCGCATCCGGGGCCGGCCGATGAAGCGCGCATGCGCCACTTGATCGATGACGCGGTCGTCAGGCCTTGCCGTGGAACAGCTCTCGGCCGATCAACATGCGCCGGATCTCGTTGGTGCCGGCGCCAATCTCGTACAGCTTGGCGTCGCGCAGAATGCGTCCGGCCGGGTAGTCGTTGATGTAGCCGTTGCCGCCCAGCGCCTGGATCGCCTCCAGCGCCACCTGCACCGCGCTGGACGAGCACTTGAGCAGGCACGAGGCCGGGTCGATGCGTGACTTCACGTTGGCGTCGAACTGCTGCGCCACCATGTAGGCATAGGCACGCGAGGACTGCAGCGCGGTGTACATGTCGGCCACCTTGGCCTGCATGATCTCGAAGGTGCCGATCGGCGCGTTGAACTGTTTCCGCTCGCGCACGTAGGGCAGGGTGATGTCCAGCGCCGCCTGCATCAGGCCGATTGGCCCGCCCGAGAGCAC
Source organism: Oleiagrimonas sp. (assembly GCF_027858935.1). Taxonomy (GTDB): domain Bacteria; phylum Pseudomonadota; class Gammaproteobacteria; order Xanthomonadales; family Rhodanobacteraceae; genus Oleiagrimonas. Next base: position 3,482 of record NZ_JAQIBU010000321.1, read on the forward strand.
CAGGCGTTCGGTGTCCAGGCCGCTCATCAGCACGCGCACGCCCTCGTTGACCTCGCCCACGATGTTTCCATCGGGAATCTCGCAGTCCTCGAACACCAGTTCGCAGGTGTTGGAGCCGCGCATGCCCAGCTTGTCCAGTTTCTGCGCGGTGGTGAAGCCGGTCATGCCCTTCTCGACGATGAAGGCGGTCATGCAGCGGCTGCCCGCCTCACGCCCGGCGGTACGCATGTACACCAGCAGCACGTCGGCATCGGGGCCATTGGTGATCCACATCTTGGAGCCGTTGGCGACCCACACGTCGCCCTGTTTCTCGGCGCGGCAGCTCATCGAGCCGACCACGTCCGAACCCGCGCCCGGCTCGCTCATCGCCAGCGCGCCCACGTATTCGCCCGAGCACAGCTTGGGCAGGTATTTCTTCAGCTGCTCGGCGTTGCCGTTGTGGTAGATGTTGCTCACGCACAGGTTGGAGTGCGCGCCATAGGACAAGCCGATCGAGCCGGAGGCGCGCGAGATCTCCTCCATCGCCACCAGGTGCGCCAGGTAGCCCAGGTCCGAGCCGCCGTATTCGCTGCCCACGGTCACGCCGAGCAGGCCCATATCGCCGAGCTTCTTCCACAGGTC
>NZ_JAQIBU010000337.1 GCF_027858935.1 Oleiagrimonas sp.
TGTTGCTGCAGGAAGGCAAAGAACGCGCGCAGACCCTGGGCCTCGCCGCCGCGGGGCCGCCCGGGTCGGGCGCTGTCGTTCCAGGCGTACACGTCCACGTGCAACCAGGGCGTGTCGCGGGGCACGAATCGCTCCAGGTACAGCGCTGCGGTGATGGCGCCCGCATGGCGCGAGGGACCTGCATTTGCAAAGTCGGCTACATGCGATGTCAGCATCGAGTGGTACGGGCGCCACAGCGGCAGCCGCCACAGTGGATCATGCACGGATTCAGCGGCCTGGAGCACGCCGGTGGCCAGCGGTTCGCGGTTGCTGAAAAGCGCCGGCAGATCCGGGCCCAGCGCCACGCGCGCCGCGCCGGTCAGGGTGGCGAAGTCGATGATCAGGTCCGGGCTTTTTTCGCTGGCGTAGGCCAGCGCATCACACAGGATCAGGCGACCCTCGGCGTCGGTGTTGTCAATTTCCACGGTATGACCGGCACGCGTACGGATCACATCACCGGGACGGATGGCGTTGCCGGCGACCGCGTTCTCCACGGTCGGGATCAGAAGGGTCAGGCGCACGGGAAGCCTCGCGTTCATCACCAGACTCGCCAGCGCGATCGCGTGTGCCGAGCCGCCCATGTCCTTCTTCATCCAGCGCATGCCGCTGGAGGGTTTCAGGTCCAGGCCACCGGTGTCGAAGCACACACCCTTGCCGATCAGGACAAGGTGCGGGTCGGTGGTCTTGCCCCAGCTCATTTCGACCAGGCGCGGCGGCCGATGGCTGGCGCGGCCGACGGCATGGATGGTGGGGAAGTTGGCCTTCAGCAGCGCGTCGCCGACCCACTCCTTGACGCGGGCGCGGTGACTGCGGGCCAAGCCCTTGATGGCATCGCTGATGTGCTCGGGCCCCATGTCCTCGGTAGGGGTGTTGACCAGGTCACGGACCAGCTGGATCGAGGCCACCAGTGGCTTGAGCGCGTTCATCTGCGCGCGCGTGAGCACCAGTTGCGCGGGGGTGGGGGCCGGTCCGGTGTAGCGGTCGAAGCGGTAGGCGCCCAATGCCCAGCCCAGGGCGGCCAGGTGATGGTCCAGTTCCACGCCCTCTTGCGCCAGACGGTAACGACCGGCCGGGAGTTGCTGCGGCAGGGCGGACAGCGCATGCAGCGGTTGCGCCGCATCCACGCCCACCAGCACGCGCTCCAGTTGTCCCTTGCTGTTGGGGATCAGCGCCAGTGCGCCACGCTGCGGCTCAAACCCGGAGGCATCCAGCCAGCGACGCGCTGCAGCGTCCAGACGGCGTTTGCAGGCGGAAAAGTGCTTGCCGTCGACAGCCTCGACCGGCACCACTGTGCCGCGTCCCTTGTACTCGATCAGTCCACTCATGCGCCCGGGCTCTCCTTAGATGCATCAATTCGTATCAGGCGCCCAGCATACCGGTAGCGATGGTTCAGCGTGGCGCTCGGCCCACCGCACGGGCGATGCGCTGTCCGCGCGCAGACGCATCCCGGGCCGGGGGCGCATCCTCGGCATAGGGCACCAGCTGGTGCCTGTCCAGGATCTGCTTGCCGGTGCGGCTACGGGTGAAGGCGATGAACGACTGTACGGTGGCGTTGTCCTCGTCCTTGCGCGTGACCAGGTACAGCGGCGTGTACAGCGGGTAGCTGCCGTCCGCCACATGGGCGCGCGATGGGCGCACGCCGTCGATCGCCAGCATCTTCAGCTTGCGGTTGTCGTAGGCGCCCGAAAGCGTGGTCACGGCCAGGCCATCCGGGTCCAGCGCAATGCCCTGTTCCAGGCTGCGCACGTTGATGTACAGGCGGGGCGCGGCAACCGGCTGGTTGCCGCGCCCGTACAGCAGCTTGCGCAGACTGAACTCGACGCCGTCGCTGGGGCTGGCGTCGGCATACACGTGGATCGGCGCGTTGCGCCCACCAAGCGCGCTCCAGTTGCGGATCTTGCCGAAGTAGATGTCGTGCAGCTGCTTCAGGGTCAGGCCGCGCACCGGGTTGCGGTCGCTGGTGATGATCACCAGCGCATCCCAGGCCACCGGAGTGAAGTTCAGCGATTGTTCCTCGGCGTGCCGCGGCGATGGGCCTCGCGCACTGCCGGCCAGGTCCACGCTGCCCTGGCTGAGCTTGTTCAGAGCCGAGATGGTGTTGAACGGCTGCAACGTCATGTAGCCGTGACCGGCACGGTCCCAGGAGCGCGCCATGTCCTTGACGAAGGCGCGCGATGTGGTGATGTCGCCGCGCCAGACAATATGGTGACGGGCATGGCCGGCCGCAGCGACGGCCGGTCCGGCGACAGATGCCAGGACCAGGGCCAGCAGGCAGGGCAGTGCGGTGCGAACTTTCATCTAGGCATGCTCATGGCAGCGGTGCGAGCCTGAAGTATGGAGCCAGGGCCGGGAACGTACCTGTCGATTGCATCACGTTTGCCCCGGCCTGTCTGTTTTTCATCTATTGCAGCAGCACAAAATGGATATTGTTGCCGTGCACCACGGTCAGCACCATGCGCTGCGGTGCGCCCCGGTTGAGCAGGCTGCGCAGTTGGGAAAGGTTGGCGATGCGCCTGCGATTGACGGCGATGATCACGTCGCCCTTGTTCAGCCCGCTGGCATCGGCGCGGCTGCCCGGGGTGATGCCGCTGACGCGCACGCCATACAGGCCCTTGTGACGCTGGTCCTGGTTGAGCCCGCTGATGCTGGCGCCGGACAGGCGCGGGTCCAGGTCCGCGCCGCGCGCATGGGCCACGCGTTCGGGCGCGATCGTGGTGTGCACGGAAACGACCTTGCCCTGGCGCAGCAGCGACATGGTCACCGCGCTGCCCACCGGCAGCAGGCCCTCGCTGTTGCTCAGGTCGTCCGGCCCGCGGACCGGACGGCCGTTGATCGCGGTGAGCACGTCGCCGGGTTGCACCCCGGCCTTGGCGGCCGGCGAGCCGGACTTCACCTGGGTGACCACCGCGCCACGGTCGTTGTCCAAGTGCAGGGCCGCGGCCATGTGCCGGTTGATCGACTGCACGGCCAGCCCCAGCGTGCCACGCCGCACCTTGCCGTACTTCAGCAACTGCTGCATCACCTTGTGGGCAAGATTGGCGGGAATCGCGAAACCGATTCCGGCGCTGGCGCCGGACGGCGAGTAGATCATCGAGTTGATGCCCACCAGCTTGCCGTTCAGGTTGACCAGCGCGCCGCCGGAGTTGCCGGGGTTGATCGAGGCATCGGTCTGGATGAAGTTCTGGTAGGTGTTGCCCAGGCCACGCCGTCCCAGCGCCGAGACGATGCCCGAGGTGACCGTCTGGCCCAACCCGAACGGGTCACCCACCGCCACCACGAAATCGCCGACGCGGGTCTTGGCAGAGTTGGCCAGCGGCAGCTGGTCCAGATGCCTGGCGGGAATCTTCAGCACCGCGATGTCGGTGTCCGGATCGGCGCCGACCAGCTTGGCCTTGAAGTCGCGCCCGTCCTTCAGCGTCACGGTGATCTCGTCGGCACCGGCGATCACATGGTTGTTGGTCAGCACATAGCCGTGCGCGGCATCCACGATCACGCCTGATCCAAGGCTCTGTTCCACCTGCTCGCGCGGCGGCGGGCTGCCGAAAAACTGGCGCATCACCGGGTCGTCGAAGAACGGGTTGCGCTGGCGCACCAGGGTCTTGGACGAGATGTTGACCACCGCCGGCGTGACCTTTTCCAGCATCGGCGCGATCGACGGCACCGGACGGCCGTTCACCTGCGTCGGGATCGTGGCGCGTGAAGGCGCGGGGGCCAGGGTGGCCAGGGTGGCCAGGGCCAACAGCAGCGCGGTCAAGGTTCCGGCCAGGCCGTGTCGGGGCCTCGTTGCGCGGTCGGTCATGGTTGTCTCCTTGAGGGTCGAAAACCGTACATATGGATATATGGACTATGCGCGTCGTCAGGAGTTTCATGGGCTGCTTGCGGAGTGCCGTCACAGCCGCCTGGCAACGACGAAAACCCAGTAACCATGGGCGTTCCAGGCCCGGGAAGCAAATCGGATTAATCTTCACTTTACAAGTGTACGCGGCAGGGGTAGTGTTGACCCCCGTTGGCGATCACAACATCTTGTGTCCAGTTCCAGTAACGACAGCAAGGCCGGGATGCGTATACCGCACAGCTTCTGGGGGGGCGATCCGGTGACAGAAAGCATCGCAAACGCAAAATCAATCCACACGCGGATGCGCCTGCCGCGGTGGGCGCGTCGCTGAGATCAAGCCGTCCGTCCACCAAGCGGGCATCAAGGATAGAGAAGGTCAAGCACATGCATTGCAAAACAACAGGCCCGGGGGTGGGTATCTGATGAGCACGGTACGCAAACCCACCATGAGCACCGAAGTCACCGCCATCCCGCTGCAGCCGGCCTCGCAGGACATCTGGGACAAGAAATACCGCCTCAAGAGCAAGACCGGCGAGCCGGTCGACACCGCCGTGGACGACACCTGGCAACGCGTCGCCCGCGCCCTGGCCGACGTCGAGACCACGCCCGAACTCAAGGCCAAGTGGTACGACAAGTTCCTGTGGGCGCTGCGCCACGGCGCGATCCCGGCCGGCCGCATCACCTCCAACGCCGGCGCGCAGGCGCACAAGCCCAAGACCTCGACCATCAACTGCACCGTCTCGGGCACCATCACCGACTCCATGGATGACATCCTGGACAAGGTGCACGAGGCCGGCCTGACGCTGAAGGCCGGCTGCGGCATCGGCTACGAGTTTTCCACGCTGCGCCCGCGCGGCGCGTACGTGTCCGGCGCCGGCGCCTACACCTCCGGCCCGCTGTCGTTCATGGATATCTACGACAAGATGTGCTTCACCGTGTCCTCGGCCGGCGGCCGGCGCGGCGCGCAGATGGGCACCTTCGACGTGCGCCATCCGGACGTGCGCGAGTTCATCCGCGCCAAGCGCGAGGACGGGCGCCTGCGCCAGTTCAACCTGTCGCTGCTGATCACCGACGACTTCATGCAGGCGGTGTCCAGCGATGCCGACTGGCCGTTGCTGTTCCCGGTGCATGTCAAGGAGCAACACGAGGTGGACCTGGACGACGAGACCCAGGTGCTGTGGCGCGAGTGGCCCACCCACGTCAACTACGTCAGCCGCGCGGACGGCCTGGTGGCCTGCAAGATCTACGGTCACGTCAAGGCGCGCCACCTGTGGGACATGATCATGGTGTCCACCTACGACTACGCCGAGCCGGGGTTCATCCTGATCGACCGCGTCAACCAGATGAACAACAACTGGTGGTGCGAGCACATCCGCGCCACCAACCCGTGCGTCACCGCCGATACCTGGGTGCATACGTCCGAGGGACCGCGCCAGGTTGCCGAGCTCATTGGCACGCCGTTCGCCGCGCGTGTCGATGGCGTGGACCATCGCAGTGGCCGCGAAGGCTTTTTCCGCACCGCCACCAAACCGTTGCTCAAGCTGGACACCTGCCAGGGCCATGCCCTGCGGCTGAC
>NZ_JAQIBU010000345.1 GCF_027858935.1 Oleiagrimonas sp.
AACAGGCGGCTCGGTGACACGATGTCGACTGTGGCATGGCCAAACTCACGCGCATCAGCAGCTTCGGTCGAACCACCCAGCTGTGCGGCCAGGGTCTGCATGCCGTAACAGATGCCGAGAATGGGCACTCCGGCATCGAACACCTGCTGTGGCGCGTTGGGTGCCCCTTGCAGCGTCGTCGACTCGGGGCCGCCGGACAGAATGATGCCCTTGGCGCCAAAGGCGGCAATCTCGCTGGGGTCGTGATCCCACGCCCAGATCTCGCAGTAGACACCGATTTCGCGAATGCGGCGGGCGATCAGCTGGGTGTACTGCGCGCCGAAATCGAGAATCAGGATCTTGTCGCTGTGGATATTGGTCATGAGGTGGCCGTAAATCGAAAAGCAAAGATGGGGAATGACGGCGGCGCTACGCTGCGTGTTCGCCGTACGAAGGGCGCCAGTCCGGGAGCGCCACGTTTGTCAGCGCCCGGACCAGATGCCCTTTGTTCCCTTGATCAGGAATTCAGCCGGTAATTCGGCGCTTCCTTGGTGATCTGGATATCGTGCGGGTGGGCTTCGGTGACGCCGGCGCCGGTCACCTTGACGAACTGCGCCTTGTGGCGGACGTCCTCGATGTTGGCAGCACCCACGTAGCCCATCGACGCCCGCAGGCCGCCAATCAGCTGATGGATGATGTTGCGCAGCGGACCGCGATACGGCACCCGGCCTTCGATTCCTTCGGGTACCAGCTTGTCGGCATCGGCCTCTTCCTGGAAATAGCGATCCTTGGACCCCAAGGCCATCGCACCGATCGAGCCCATGCCGCGGTAGCTCTTGTACGAGCGGCCCTGGAACAGCTCCACTTCACCGGGCGACTCCTCGGTGCCGGCAAACATCGAGCCGAGCATCACGGTCGACGCGCCGGCGGCCAGCGCCTTGGGGATGTCACCGGAGTAGCGGATGCCACCATCGGCGATGATCGGAATTTCGTCCTTCAGCGCGGTGGCCACCATGTCGATCGCCGTGATCTGGGGTACGCCAACGCCAGCCACCACGCGGGTGGTGCAGATCGATCCGGGGCCGACGCCGACCTTGACCGCATCCACGCCCACGTCGAGCAACGCACGCGCCGCTTCACCGGTGACGATGTTGCCGGCGATCAGCTCCACCTGCGGATAGTTTTTCTTGACCCAGGCGACGCGATCGATCACGCCTTGCGAATGGCCGTGCGCGGTATCGACCACCAGCACGTCGACGCCGGCTTCGACCAGCGCGGCCACGCGATGTTCGGTGTCGCCACCGACACCGACGGCGGCGCCGACCAGCAGGGCTTCCTGCTTGTCTTTCGCGGCATGCGGGTTATCGCGTGCCTTCTGGATGTCCTTGACCGTGATCAGGCCGCGCAGCTGGAACTCGTCGTTGACCACCAGCACCTTCTCGATGCGGTGCTTGTGCAGCAGTTGCAGCACGTTGTCGTGGTCGGCACCTTCCTGCACGGTGACCAACTTTTCCTGGCGGGTCATGATGTTTCTGACCGGGTCGTCGAGCTTGCGTTCGAAACGCAGGTCACGGCTGGTCACGATGCCGACCAGACGGGTGCCATCCACCACCGGGACACCCGAGATGTTGTGTGCGTGGGTGAGCCGCAAGACCTCGCGAATCGAGGTGTCCGGGGTCACGGTGATCGGGCTGCGGATGACTCCGGCCTCGAACTTCTTCACCAGACGCACTTCGGCAGCCTGCTGCTCGACCGTCATGTTCTTGTGCAGGATGCCGATGCCGCCGTTCTGCGCCATGGTGATGGCGAGGCGGGCTTCGGTGACGGTGTCCATGGCAGCGGACACGATCGGAATGTTCAGTCTCAGATTACGCGTGAACCGGGTTGAGGTATCCACATCACGCGGCAACACGATGGAATGGCCAGGAACAAGGTAGACGTCGTCGTAGGTCAGGGCCTCGGCGAGGATGCGCATGCGAAAAGTCCCGCTGCAAAGAGGGAATTATACGCGGCCTGCCCCGGGGCTCGCCAGCCGTCCAGCTGAATGTTGGTGGTATCAGCGTGCGTTTTGATGCAGCGCGCTTGCCTCGGCTGCTTCCAGTGCGTTTTCCATCAGCGTGGCGACCGTCATCGGGCCGACGCCACCGGGCACCGGCGTGATCCAGCTGGCACGTTCCGCCGCCGTGTCGAACTCCACGTCACCGACCAGACGGCCATCATCCAGCCGGTTGATGCCCACGTCGATCACCACGGCGCCCGGCTTGATCCATTCGCCCTTGACCAGGCCGGCCCTGCCCACGGCGACGATGACGATGTCGGCCTGGCTGACGTAGTTGCGCAGGTCGCGGGTGAAGCGATGGCAGCAGGTCGTGGTGCAGCCAGCGACCATCAGCTCAAGCACCAGCGGACGACCGACATGGTTTGACACCCCCACCACCACCGCATGCTGGCCGCGCACCGGGCGATCGGTATGTCCCAGCAAGGTCATGACACCCTTGGGCGTGCACGGGCGCAGGCCGAAACGGCGCAACGCGAGACGGCCGACGTTCACCGCCTGAAAGCCATCCACATCTTTGGTCGGGTCGATCCGGTCCACCAGCGCATCTTCGTCGATGTGCCCGGGCAGCGGTGACTGCACCAGGATGCCGTGCACCTCAGGATCGCCGTTCAGGCGATCGATCAGGTCGAACAAGGCCTGCTGGGTGGTGGTCGCCGGAAGGTCGTAATCGAACGAGCGAAAGCCCACCTGATGGCAGGCCTTGCGCTTGTTGCGCACATACACGGACGATGCCGCGTCGCTGCCCACCAGCACGACCGCCAGTCCGGGGGCCGACAAGCCCTTTGCGGTGCGATCGGACACCCGCAGGCGCACGCGC
>NZ_JAQIBU010000209.1 GCF_027858935.1 Oleiagrimonas sp.
TCCGGCGTCAGCCATGCGGGATTGTTGCTGTCGCTCTCGGGACCGTTTCGCGGCAAATCGCACGCCCTTGCCGACAGCCTGAAGTTCATCGATGCGCACAGCCTGGACAAGCGGGTTCCGGTGCGCGCGCGCTGAACGCATCTGTCATGCGGACCCTTCGGCCACAACATCCGTGCCGCAGGACAGCTCCCGGATGGGTCCATCTGGAGCCAGCGGCCTGACAGTGCGAGAAGACCGTATTCCATTCGTTTTGAAGATCAATTTCATGCTATGGATAGTAATCATCTATCGCATGCCGTGATCCCCCATGAATCTCCGAGACCTGCACTACCTGGTGGCCCTGGCCGAGCACTGTCATTTCGGGCGGGCGGCCGAAGCGTGTTTTGTCAGCCAGCCCACGCTTTCAACCCAGATCCGCAAGCTCGAGGAGGAACTGGGCGTGACCCTGGTGGAGCGCACGCCACGCAAGGTCCTGCTGACCGACGTGGGGCGCGAGATCGCAGCGCGCGCACGTGACGTGATCCACGAAACCGACCAGATCCGCGCCATTGCCCGACGCACCCTGGATCCTGAATCGGGTACGGTGCGACTGGGTATCTTTCCGACACTGGGTCCGTACCTGCTGCCGCACGTGGTGCCGATGTTGCGCCAGACGTTCCCGCGTCTTGAACTGCTGCTGGTAGAGGAAAAGACCGAAGTGGTCCTGCAGCGCCTGCGCGAAGGCAAGCTGGACGCGGGCATCCTTGCCCTGCCCCTGCACGAAGAAAGCCTGCACGTGGAGTTTCTGTTCGAGGAGCCGTTCCTGCTGGCGGTACCCGAAGGGCACGCCCTTGCCGAACGCAAGCGTCTGCGGCTGTCCGACCTGGCCCATGAGAGCCTGCTGCTGCTGGAGGACGGTCATTGCCTGCGTGACCAGGCGCTGGAGGTATGCCAATTGTCCGGCGCCGGCGAACGCACCGGCTTTCGCGCCACCAGCCTGGAAACCCTGCGTCAGATGGTGGCCGCCAACGTTGGCATCACGCTGCTGCCGACCCTGGCGGTCAACCCGCCGGTGGCCCGGGTCGAGAACATGCGGCTGATCGAGTTCGGCGGCCACTCGCCGCATCGTCGCGTGGCCATGGCCTGGCGCAAGAGCACCGCGACCGACGCCTTCCTCAAGCGTCTGGCCCATGTCCTGCGCCAATTGCCACCCCATCTGCTGAATGCACATGCCTCGGCGCTGCAGGCCCGCGCGACGGCCACGGACAAGACTCCACGTCCCTGACACCAGCTACGACAGTGCCGCTGCACTGGCATGATAGTCAAAAGCTATCAAATAGATAAAAACAATCAATTTCATTACTGTATTGAAGCGCGCTAACCTTACTGAGCAGCGGGGTTCGATAAACGCCCGCGCATCCCTCCGCATGTCACATCCAAGAGGTGAAAGTATGAGCAGTCTCAAAGGCTCCAAGACCGAGAAGAACCTGAAAGACGCGTTTGCCGGCGAGTCGATGGCCAACCGTCGCTACCTGTATTTCGCATCCAAGGCCGACGTGGAGGGCTACAACGACATCTCCGCCGTCTTCCGCTCCACCGCCGAGGGCGAAACCGGCCATGCGCATGGCCATCTGGAGTACCTCGAGGAAGTCGGTGACCCGGCCACGGGCCTGCCGTTCGGTGGCACCGAAGCCAACCTTAAAAGTGCCGTAGCCGGCGAGACCCACGAGTACACCGACATGTACCCGGGCATGGCCAAGGATGCACGCGAGGAAGGCCACGACGAGATCGCCGACTGGTTCGAAACGCTGGCCAAGGCCGAGCGCTCGCATGCCAACCGCTTCCAGAAAGCGCTGGACGAAATGCAGTAAGCAGGAAGGCACCTCTGCGGCGCCGGCAAGGCGCGGCGTCGCAGACCTCAATTTTCGGACCCGACGACCCACGGCATGCCGGGCCCCGTTCGGTGCCGTTCGGATCGCCACCACCACCGGGGAAACACGCATGGCCGAGGACATCCACTCCAACCGCGAAGGTAACCTGGAGGCACCCACCCGCCATCCGCTTGACTGGATGAACGAGGAATTCTGGGACCAGGATGCGCTGGACGCCGAGCTCGAGCGCGTGTTCGACATCTGCCACGGCTGCCGTCGCTGCGTGAGCCTGTGCCACGCCTTTCCAACGCTGTTCGACTTGATCGATGAATCCGAGACACTGGAGATCGACGGGGTCGACAAGGCCGACTACGGCAAGGTCACCGAGCACTGCTATCTGTGCGACCTGTGCTACCAGACCAAGTGTCCCTACACCCCGCCACACCCCTGGAATGTTGATTTTCCGCACCTGATGCTGCGCGCCAAGGCGGTGAAGTTCCGCAAGGAAGGCGCGCCGATGAAAGCCAGGGTGCTGTCCAGCACGAGCACGGTAGGCAAACTGGCCTCGATCCCCGTGGTGGTCGAGGTAGTCAACGCCGCCAACCGCAACGCCACCGCCCGCAAGCTGCTGGAAAAGACCCTGGGCGTGCACCGCGATGCCGGCGTGCCCGCCTACCAACACCCCAGCGCGCGCAAGCGGCTGGCCGGACGGGATGGTGCGGGCGAAGCGCTGCCGGCCGGACGCACCAGTGGCAAGGTTGCCGTGTTCGCCACCTGCTACTGCGACCATTCCATGCCGGAGGTGGTCGAGGACCTGGTTGCCGTTCTGGAACACAACAAGGTGCCCGTGCGCATGGTTGAAAGCGAGCAGTGCTGCGGCATGCCCAAGTTCGAGCTGGGCGATCTGGATACCGTGAAGAAGTACAAGGAACAAAATATTCCGGTGCTGGCGAAGATGGCCCGTGAGGGCTGGGACTTCATCGCAGCCATTCCTTCGTGCGTGCTGATGTTCAAGCAGGAGCTGCCACTGATGTTTCCGGACGACGCGGATGTGGCGCTGGTGCGCGACCACTTCTACGACCCGTTCGAATACCTGTCCGAACGCAACAAGGACGATCGCCTGGCCACCGACTTCAACGCGCCGCTGGGCAAGGTCACCTGGCAAGTCGCCTGCCATCAGCGGGTGCAGAAGATCGGCCCGAAGACGCGCGAGATCCTGGAACTGGTGCCGGATACCGAGATCACCACCATCGAGCGCTGCTCCGGCCACGACGGCACCTACGGCGTGAAGCTCGAGACCTATGCGATATCACGCAAGATCGCCAAGCCGGTGGAACGACGCGTGACCCAGTCGGAACCGGACCATTTCACCAGCGACTGTCCCATGGCCGGCAATCACATTGCCCACGGACTGGACGAGAAACCGACCAACGAGCATCCACTCAGCCTGTTGCGCAAGGCCTACGGCATCTGATCATCCAGTACAAAAGCCATAAACAAGGAAGAAAACCATGAAGCCACTCACCCGCAACGACCTGCTCAGCCTGGAAGCCTACGCCGGCGAGCGCAGCGATTTCCGCCAACGCGTACTGACGCACAAGAAAACGCGCAAGGTGCGACTGGGCGAGCACTTCACGCTGCTTTTCGAGGATCGCCTGACCATCCAGTACCAGATCCAGGAAATGCTGCGCGTGGAAAGGATTTTCGAGTTCGAGGGCATTGAAGACGAGCTCGCGGCCTACAATCCGCTGATTCCCGACGGCAACAATCTCAAGGCAACCTTGCTCATCGAGTATGCTGATCCGGAAGTGCGCAAGCGCGAGCTGGCCAAGTTGCGCAACGTCGAGGACCACATCTATCTGCAGGTCGGCGACATGGACAAGGTCAAGGCCATCGCTGACGAGGACATGCAGCGAAGCAACGAGGACAAGACCTCGGCCGTGCATTTCATGCGTTTCGAACTGGACCCGGAAATGCGGAAGGCCTGGAAGGATGGTGTCGCAGTCCACCTCGGCAGCGACCACGACTACTACGGCGCCCATGTGAAACTCGACGACGCCCAGCACGCTGCCCTGATGGCGGATTTCGACTGACATGCGCCGCCCGGTCCTGCTGGTGCTGGTTGTGCTGGCACTGTGGGGCCTGCTGCACTGGATCACTCGCGGCACAGGGCAGACCACCCCGCCTGGAGTGCTGGTGACCGATGCTCCACGGCAAGATCCGATATCCGGGCCACTGCAGCGCATCCGGGTGGGCAAGTTCATTCTAACTGCGCGTGCCACCTACCGCATGCGCGCACGGGTGCTCTCGCGGGAGGACTACAGCCTGGACGCCGGCGCTGTGCTGGCCCCGGTGGACCTGGCCGTGGGCTGGCAGCGCATGTCCGACAGCGCCGTGCTCAAACACATCCGTATTCGCCAACACGGGCGCTTCTATTTCTGGAGTACCGCCAAATATCCGATCCCGCGTCGGCAGATCGAGACCGAGAGTGCGAACATGCACATCATTCCCGCCAACGAAGAGGTCCGGCGGACACTGGACAAGGTGCATGCCGGACAGGTGATCGGTCTTTCCGGGGAACTGGTGGATGCGAACGGCCCCGGCGGCATGACCTGGCGCACCTCGCTGACCCGCAACGATACCGGCGGCGGTGCCTGCGAACTGTTCTATGTGCAATCGCTCACGCTGCAGTAAAACCGGATCCATGTCATCAGTCGTAGCACACCAGCGCATGCAGGGGCGCGGCGCAATGCCAGTTTGCGCGGCCGTGCAGGGATGCCAGCTCGATGACCACCGCAGCACCACACAGATCGGCGTCCAGGCGATCCATCAGCTCGACGGCGGCAGCGAGCGTCCCGCCGGTGGCCAGCACGTCATCGACCAGCAATACGCGCTCGCCGGGCCTGACCGCATCGGTGTGAACCTCCAGACGATCCTGGCCATACTCCAGCGCGAAATCGACGCCCACCGTGGCTGCCGGCAGCTTGCCCGGCTTGCGCAGCGGCACGAACCCGGCCCCCAGCGATTGCGCCAGGGCAGCACCGAAGATGAAGCCGCGCGCCTCGATGCCGCATACGGCCTGGATCCCCGATTCCCGCCAGGGGGCGGCCAGCGATTCCACGCAGCACCGCATGCCATCGGCATGGGCCAGCAAGGGAGTGATGTCCTTGAAGGTGACCCCGGCCTTCGGGAAATCGGCCACGTCACGGATCAGCGATCGCAGTTCGTGCATCGGAGCGCGATTCCCGGAGAAGTACTGGAAGGCATGGACCGGACGCCCGGCAGCGGACGGACAGCGTTCAGATCGGGGCCGGAAGACTGTTCCAGGATGCATCGTCCTCTACTGCTTCGCGCGCCTGGCAGAGCATGGCCTCGATGCCACGCACCACCGGCAGGGCCGCCTCGATGCACACATCGGGCACGGCCACGCTGATGAAATCGCGGGCTGGCAGTTGGCCCACTCCGCCGATCAGGTGCTCTCCGGCGATGAAGGCGGGGATCTGGGCATGCTCGAGCGCGTCCTTGACCAGATGCGCATCAACCAGGGATTCGGCGTGATAAACGGTATGCATGACTTCACGCTACTCGCGCACGTGCAGGTGCGCAAGCCGCATGGGCCACGATCTCACGACAGGCACTGCTGGTGCGCTAAACTGTAACGCTTTGCACGCACCCGACGAGTGAGCGCCCGATGGCGAGCGAAACCGCACCGACCCAGCACTTCATCCGCCAGATCGTCCGCGAGGATGTGGACTCCGGTGCGCAGCCGGTGATCCGCACCCGTTTCCCGCCGGAACCCAACGGTCACCTGCACATTGGCCACGCCAAGGCGATCTGCCTGGATTTCGGCATTGCTGCCGAATTCGGTGGCATGTGCAATCTGCGTCTGGACGACACCAATCCGGGCAAGGAACTGCCGGAATTCGTCAGGGGCATCCAGGACGACGTGCACTGGCTGGGTTTCGAGTGGGCCGAACTGCGGCATGCCTCGGACTATTTCGAGGTGTTCTACCGCGCTGCCGAGAAGCTGGTTTGCGACGGCGTGGCCTATGTCGATGATCTGGACGCCGGGCAAGTGCGCGAATTCCGCGGCACCCTTACCGAGCCCGGCCGCAATTCGCCCTTCCGCGAGCGTGGCGTGGATGAAAACCTCGACCTGTTCCGGCGCATGCGCGCGGGCGAATTCGGCGACGGTGAAAAGACCCTGCGCGCGAAGATCGACATGGCCTCGGGCAACATCAACCTGCGCGATCCGGCAATCTACCGGATCCGCAAGCAGACCCATCAGAATACCGGCGATCGCTGGCCGATCTATCCGATGTACGACTTTGCGCATTGCCTGTCGGACGCTATCGAGGGCATCACGCATTCGTTCTGCACGCTCGAATTCGAGGACCATCGTCCGCTGTACGACTGGTTCGTCGATCATGTGGACCTGGCCGGTCACCTGGAGCTGGTGCAGCCGCTGCTGGACGCCGGCATGCCATGTGCGCCGAGCAAGCCGCGCCAGATCGAATTCGCGCGCGGCAACCTCACTTACACGGTCATGAGCAAGCGCAAGCTTACCGAGCTGGTCAACGAGGGCCGGGTCAGCGGATGGGACGATCCGCGCATGCCGACCCTGTCCGGCGCCCGGCGTCGCGGGTTCCCCCCCGAAGCCCTGCGCAGCTTCTGGGAACGCATGGGCGTGAGCAAGCAGAACAGCAACATTGATTTTGGCGTGCTGGAGGCCTGTGTGCGCGAGGAGCTCGATGCGCGCGCCCACCGCCGCATGGCCGTCACTGAACCCTTGAAGCTGGTGCTGGCCAATCTGCCCGAGACACACGAGGAAATCGTCGAATTCCCCAACCATCCTAAGGACGAGAGCCTGGGTACCCGTGCGCTGCCGTTCTCGCGCACGCTGTGGATCGAGCGCGGCGATTTTGCCGAGGTCCCGCCCAAAGGCTTCAAGCGCCTGGTCCCGGAAGGCGAAGTGCGCCTGCGCGGTATCGGCATCATCCGCTGTGATGCGGTCATCAAGGATGGGCAGGGCGAGGTCGTCGAGCTGCACTGCAGCCTCGACCCGGCCACGCGCCCGGAGGGCACCGAGACCAACCGCAAGGTCAAGGGCACGATCCACTGGGTCAGTGCAGCCCACGCGATCGAGGCGGAGATACGACTTTTCGATCGACTGTTCGATACGGAAAACCCGGGCGAAGAGAAGGATGGCACGTCGTTCAAGGACAACCTCAATCCCGACGCCAAGCGCGTGATCCGGGGGTATGTGGAACCCGCCGCTGCCGAAGCCGCTCCTGAGAGGCACTGGCAGTTCGAGCGACTGGGCTACTTCGTTGCCGACCGCCACGACCACACGCCGGAGAAGCCGGTATTCAACCGCACGGTCAGCCTGCGCGACACCTGGGCCCGGAAATCCCGGTGAGTGATCCGGCGCACCATCGCTTGCTGGCGTGGTGCCGCCCCGGATTCGAGGGCGAGTGTGCACAAGAGCTGAGCAAACACGACACCCTGCATGGGGGTGGGGGATATGCACGCGCCGAGCGCGGCAGCGGTTTCGTTGAATTCGAGACCTTGGACGAGTCCGCCGCGAAGCGCCTGATGCTCACGCCCGGACCACGCGGCATGATCTTCGCGCGCCAGTTGCTGCATGTCATCGGCAGCGTCGACGATCTCCCGCGGGAGGATCGACTTGGCGTACTGATGCCGTTTGTCGAAGCCGATGAGCGCGATTGGTGCGATGTGTGGGTCGAGTCCCCCGACGGCGATTCGGGACGCGAGCTGAGCGCACTGTGTCGCGCTCTCAATGCCGCACTGGTCACGCGCATGAAAAGCGAGAAACGACTCGATCGCGGCAGTCCATGGCGTTTGCATGTGGCTCTGCTCTCGCCGACCCGGGCGCGCGTGGCCGTTTCCAACACGGCCGCAAGCGGTCCATGGCCGGGCGGAATTCCACGCCTGCGCCTGCCGCGCGCCGCGCCCAGTCGTTCCACGCTCAAGCTGGAAGAGGCCTTCCTCACGCTGCTCGACGACACCGAACGCGGTGCCTGGCTGCAACCCGGGCAGACTGCGGTCGACCTTGGCGCTGCGCCGGGAGGCTGGACCTGGCAACTGGTGCACCGCTCGATTCGCGTGCAGGCCATCGACAACGGACCCATGGATCCCCAACTGATGGCCTCGGGCCTGGTCGAGCATCTGCGCGTGGATGGCTTCCGCTACCGTCCGCCACGTCCGGTGGACTGGCTGGTCTGCGACATGGTCGAACAGCCTCGCCGCGTGGCGGCACGCATGGCCGAATGGCTGGCCAACGGCTGGTGCCAGCAGGCGGTGTTCAACCTCAAGCTGCCGATGAAGAAACGCTTCGACGAGGTTTGCCTGTGCATGGATCTGCTGCGTGACGCCTGCGAGGGTCCGCTGGACCTGCGCGCCCGCCAGCTCTATCACGACCGCGAGGAAATCACCGTCTTCGCGCGGCGCGGCTGAACCATGGCAGTGTCATGCCGCCATCTGCAAGCGCCCTGGTTCCGTCACCTTGCAAGCGCATTGCACTTAGACTGGCGGACAAACCGAATGCCGGAGAACGGATGCCCGTGAACCGCCTGCGCGCCGCCCTGCCCCTGCTGTTGCTGCTGACCACCGGCCTGGTGCTGTTTTTCGCCGGCATGGGCGACCACCTCTCGCTGGCGCGCCTGGCCCGGGATCATGCCGACCTGCTGATGGCGGTACGCATGCATCCCTGGCTTTCGCGAATCGCCTACGTCGGCCTGCTGACCCTGGTCACCTCCACCGGTGTTCCCGGGAGCCTCATCGTGATCGTCGCCGGTGGCCTGGTATTTGGTGAAATCGAGGGGGTGCTGCTGTCCTCGATTGGTCTGCTGCTGGGTTCGCTGCTGCTTTTCCTGGCCGGCCGGTACGCCTTCGGCGGCGGGCACAAGCCCGCCCCGCGACTTGTCGAGCGGCTACGCCACGGCTATGCGGCACACCCGGTCAATTACACGTTTTTCCTGCGTTTCGTGCCGGTGTTCCCGTTCGGCGCCATCAGCGTGGCGTTGGCCTGGCTGCGTTGCCCGATGTGGCTTTTCCTGCTGGCCACCTTCCTGGGCGGCTCGACCATGCTGATCTTCGAGACCGCCATCGGCGCCGACCTCGGCCACAGTATGAAGCACGGCGCAGAACTGGGATGGCATATGCTTTTTTCCCAGCAACTGCTGCTGCCACTCACCGCACTCGCCCTGCTGGCCCTGTTGCCGCTGGCCATGCATCGCCGGCAGCAACGCAAGCGGGACTAGTGCAAAAGGGGTTCGCTTCCGGTACGGGTGTTCATGCAGTTGTCACCCATCGGGCAAGGCATTGCAATCTTCGCGACCGATACTGCGCATCCCGAAGGATGCCCAAGGATCGGTGACATGTCCCGCTCGATTGATTGCCATCACGCATCGCGTCAGGCCGCCATGTGGCGGCGCCTGGCCGAACAATGCCAGCAAAGCGGCGACCACGACCTGGCAAAGGAGGCCATGAAGCTTTGCTTCCATTACCGCAACCGGGTGAACCTCGTCGAGGCCCGAAAGGCGCGGCCCGAGCCCTGCGACTCGTGACGCACGACAGCAGCGCAATCGATCAAGCGTGGAAATGGTGGGCCGTGTCGGATTCGAACCGACGACCATCGGATTAAAAGTCCGGTGCTCTACCAACTGAGCTAACGGCCCATTTCCGGAGCATGGTGCTGCGTGAATGCACGCGGGCGCAAGGGCCTCCACGTGAGCCGGCGATTCTACCTGCTTGCGTGCCTCAACGGTAGTGCGTGGGGTCGTCGAGACCGGCTTCGGCGAAGCCCTGCGCGCGCAGGCGGCAGGCATCGCAGTGACCACATGCGCGTCCTTCGCCGTCGGCCTGGTAGCAGCTCACCGTCTGCCCGAAGTCCACGCCCAGGCGCAAACCCTCGCGCACGATGTCGGCCTTGCTCATCTTCATCAATGGCGCATGCACATGCATGGGGTGGCCCTCGACGCCGGCCTTGGTGGCCACGCGCGCCAGTTGCTGGAAGCCCTCGATGAACGCCGGCCGGCAATCGGGGTATCCGGAGTAGTCCACCGCGTTGACGCCGCAGAAGATGTCGCCGGCATCAAGCACCTCGGCCCAGCCCAGCGCGATCGACAACATGATGGTGTTGCGCGCCGGCACATAGGTGACCGGGATGCCATCTCCGCCCTGCTCTGGCACATCGATGTCGGCGGTCAAGGCCGAGCCGCCGATGCTCCGCAAGTCCACCGTGACGGTCTTGTGGTCGTCCACGTCACGCATGGCGCATACGCGGGCGGCCGCCTGCAGCTCCGAATGGTGGCGTTGTCCATAGGCCACGCTCAACGCATGCACGGCAAATCCGCGCTCCTGGGCCAGCGCCACGACCACGGCCGAATCCATGCCGCCGGAGACCAGCACGACGGCATTGCGCCTGGAGGGGGGAGATTCACTCATGTCGGATAGTTTCAGTGCAGGAACAGCGGACCATTATCGGTCCTGTGGCGACGTCATGCACGCGAACGTGGCGCATGCAACCTGCCTGCCGCAGCCGTGGACTCAGTGACCGGGCGAGTCGCCCCAGAGTTGCTTGTGCATCTGCACCTGGAGCCGGACGTTCAGGCGTTCGGAAAGTATCCATTCGGCAAGCGTGCGTGGATGCAGCTTTCCATGCACCGGCGAGAACAGCACCATGCATCGAGCGTCCAGCCCATGCTCGTTCATCACGGCCCGTGCCCAGTCAAAATCCTCTCGATCGGCGAGCACGAACTTGACCTGGTCGCGCTGGCGCAGGTGGGCCAGGTTGCTCCAGAGATTGCGCTCCGATTCACCCGACCCCGGCGCCTTGAGGTCCATGACCTTGCGTACCCGCGGGTCGACTTCGGCCACGTCGAGTGCGCCGGACGTCTCCAGTGAGACCTCGTGGCCGGCGTCACA
>NZ_JAQIBU010000070.1 GCF_027858935.1 Oleiagrimonas sp.
CACGATTACCTGCGCCTGCTGTTTGCCCGTGTCGGCAGCCCGCGCTGTCCCGACCACGGCACCCCGCTGGAGGCACAGACGGTCAGCCAGATGGTCGATGCGACCCTGGCGCTGGACGCCGACAAGCGCTGGATGCTGCTGGCACCGGTGATCCGCGAGCGCAAGGGCGAGCATGCGCAGGTTTTCGAGCAGTTGCGCGCCCAGGGCTTCGTGCGTGCCCGCGTCGATGGCCATGTGCACGAGCTGGACGCGGTGCCGCCGCTGACCCTGCGCCAGAAGCACACCATCGAGGCGGTGATCGACCGTTTCCGCCCCCGCGCCGAGCTCAAGCAACGCCTGGCCGAATCCTTTGAAACAGCCCTGCGCCTTGGCGAGGGCCTGGCCATCGTCTCCGACCTGGACGCTGGACAGGGACGTCCGGGTGCTGCGGGCGCAGGACGCGCTGGAGCAGCCGATCCCGACGCCGCGGAGCACCTGTTCTCCTCGCGCTTTGCCTGCCCGATCTGCGACTACGCGCTGCCGGAGTTGGAGCCGCGCCTGTTCTCGTTCAATTCACCCATTGGCGCCTGCCCGAGCTGCGACGGCCTGGGGGTATCGCAAGTATTCGACCCGGCACGCGTGGTGCGCCATCCGGAGCTGTCGCTGGCCGGCGGCGCGGTGCGCGGCTGGGACCGCCGCAACGCGCACTACTTCCAGCTGATCCTGTCGCTGGCCAGACACTACGGCTTCGACGTCGATACGCCCTGGCGGGACCTGCCGCAGAAGGTGCAAAACGCGGTGATGCACGGCTCCGATGGCGAAGCCATCGCCTTCCGCTACCTCACCGAGCGCGGCGGCAAGGTCACCCGCGAGCATGCCTTCGAGGGCATCCTGCCCAACCTGGAGCGCCGCTACCGCGAGACCGAATCCTCCGCCGTGCGCGAAGAGTTGTCGCGCTACATCGCCGAAAAACCGTGCAGCGCATGTGGCGGCCAGCGCCTGAACCGCTCGGCACGCAACGTGTTCGTGGCCGAACGCACGCTGCCCGAGATCGGCAGCGACGCCATTGAGGACGCACAGCGCTTCTTCGAGACCCTGGAATTGCCCGGCTGGCGCGGCGAGATCGCAACCAAGATCGTCAAGGAAATCCGCGAGCGCCTGAAGTTCCTGATCGATGTCGGCCTGGACTACCTGACCCTGGACCGCAAGGCCGATTCACTGTCCGGCGGCGAAGCCCAGCGCATCCGCCTGGCCAGCCAGATCGGCGCCGGCCTGGTCGGTGTGATGTACGTACTCGACGAGCCCTCGATCGGCCTGCACCAGCGTGACAACGAACGCCTGCTGGGCACGCTGAGACGTCTGCGCGACCTGGGCAACACCGTGATCGTGGTCGAGCACGACGAGGACGCCATCCGTTCCGCCGACTATATCCTGGACATCGGACCCGGTGCCGGCGTGCACGGCGGCGAGATCGTCGCCGAGGGACAACTCAAGGACGTGCTCAAGGCCGAACGCTCGGTCACCGGCCAGTTCCTGTCGGGCAAGCGTGTCATCGAAGTGCCCGAGCAACGCCGCGAACCGGACGCGGACCTTTGGCTGCGCGTGGGCGGCGCCAGCGGCAACAATCTCAAACAGGTCGACCTGTCGATTCCAGCCAGTCTGTTCACTTGCGTCACCGGGGTGTCCGGCTCGGGAAAATCGACCCTGATCAACGACACCCTGTACCGCATCGTCGCCGCCGGACTCAACGGTGCCAGCACCGAACCGGCAGCGCACGAGAGCGTCGAGAACCTGGAGCTGTTCGACAAGGTGGTCGACATCGACCAGTCCCCGATCGGCCGCACCCCACGCTCCAACCCGGCCACCTACACCGGCCTGTTCACGCCGCTGCGCGAACTGTTCGCTCAGGTGCCCGAAGCTCGCGCACGCGGCTACAAACCCGGCCGCTTCAGCTTCAACGTGCGCGGCGGCCGCTGCGAGGCCTGCCAGGGCGACGGCCTGATCAAGGTCGAGATGCACTTCCTGCCCGATGTCTACGTGCCCTGCGACGTGTGCCACGGCAAGCGCTACAACCGCGAGACCCTCGAGATCCTGTACAAGGGCCATACCATCGCCGACGTGCTGGAGATGACCATCGAGGAGGCGCTGGGACTGTTCGAACCGGTGCCGGTGATCGCGCGCAAGCTGCAGACCCTGCGTGCGGTGGGCCTGGACTACATCAAGCTGGGCCAAAGCGCGACCACGCTGTCCGGTGGCGAGGCGCAGCGCGTGAAACTCTCGCGCGAACTGTCCAAGCGCGACACCGGGCGCACCCTGTATATCCTCGACGAGCCGACCACCGGGCTTCACTTCCACGACATCGAGCAACTGCTGGACGTGCTGCACCAGCTGGTCGACAACGGCAGCACGGTGGTGGTGATCGAGCACAACCTGGACGTCATCAAGACCGCCGACTGGATCATCGACCTCGGACCCGAGGGTGGTGCCGGTGGGGGCCGCATCATTGCCACGGGCACGCCCGAGGACGTGGCCGCGAACAAGCACTCGCATACCGGGCGGTTCCTCAAACCGCACCTCAACCTCGCACCGACACGGAAACGCAAGCGCGCATGAACGAAAGCAACCACGAGAACCTGTTCACTGCCCCGATCGAGGTCCGCTGGCGTGACCTGGATGCCTTCAACCACGTCAACAACTCGATCTACCTGACCTATGTGGAACAGGCGCGACTGGACTGGCTGCAGCATCTGCCCGGCACGTGGATGGATGACCAAAGCGCACCGGTCATGGCCGCCTGCCAGCTGAACTACCGCGCGCCGATCCACTGGCCGGCGCGCGTGGAAGTGCGACTGCATTGCGATCGCCTGGGCAACAGCTCGATGATCCTGGGCCACCACATCGTCGACGCACATCCCTCCGGCACGGTCTACTGCGATGGCACTGTGACCCTGGTCTGGATCGACCCGTCCACCGGCAAATCCACTCCCCTGCCCGAGGCGGTGCGCATGGCCGCAAAGGGCACGGATTGACCGCTGCATCGTTGCCGCAATCCGGACAGTGACACGCGCGATTCATCGGCTCTGGTTATCATGCGAACTGGTCCCGCACTTTATGGAGTTTGTCCGTCATGCAACGCATCGCGATGTCACTCCTTGTCGCCGGCCTGATGGTGGCCCCGCTCGCCGCTGCCACCGACGGCCCCCACCTGACCCTGTACCACAGCGCAAACAGCAGCCTTTTCCATTCCGGCCAGGGCTCGGTTGACGCCGGCCATGCCGTGATTCACGAGCAGCGAAGCATCGGCCTTTCCAAGGGCACCCAGGACATCACCCTGGGCAACCTGCCGGACTATCTTGATCCGGAAGCTGTCGACCTTCGCTTCGACAGCGGGCGGGTTCACGTGCTTTCCCAGCGCCTGCTGTTGGCGCAAGGACGCAACGATGTCCTGATCGGACAGATCGGCAAGCAAGTCAGCGTGATCGGCGACAACGGGCAGGAACTGGTGCGCGGCGAACTCGTTCGCGTGGGCAAGGACGGCAGCCTGATCATCGGCGGAGACGTGTTCGGCCCCACCGTGGTACGCCGTTACAGTGCGGTGAAACTGATCGCAGGCGAGACGGGCAGCGGATCGCGCCTTCAGGTGCGTCTGCATTCGGATACCTCAGGCCATGCCGACGTCGATCTCACCTATCCAACCCGCGGCCTCGGCTGGCGCGCGGCCTACACCGCAACGCTGCAGCCGGGAGACTCATGCCGGATGAACCTGGCTGCCAATGCCAGCATCGCCAACCGCAGCGGCCGCGACTGGGACCATGCGCAGATCAAGCTGGTGGCCGGCCAGCCCAACTTCTCCGCTTCATCCGGCCGGCCCTATCCGGTGATGGAAATGGCCTCCGCGAAGCAAGCCATGCCCAGCCAGGACACACTGGATGCCTATCGCAGCTTCACGCTTCCCGACCCCGTGAACCTGCCTGACGAAAGCGTCAGCGTCACGCCGTTGTACTCGCCCAAGATCATCGACTGCCAACGCAGCTGGACATTCGAGAACGGCCGCGCATGGACACCACCCCGCCCCGTCACCAACCCCTCGATCGATGCCGCTCCACAGCGCGGCGGCATTGCCAGCATCCTGACATTTCGCGCCTTCGACACCATGCCGGCCGGCGGCATGCGCGTGCTGACGACCGACAAGGATGGTCAGGTCGAGTTTCTCGGTGAAGACCAGGTCCAGGACACGTCCAAGGATGCCGAGGTATCGCTGCACCTGGGTACGGCCTTCGACCTGCATGCCAGCAGTCAACGCACCGCATTCAATCTGGACGATGCCAATCACCGCATTGACGAGGCCTTCCAGGTCACCTTGTCCAACAGCGGAGACGTGGCACGCACGGTCAGCGTGATCGAGCATCCCAACCGCTGGAACCAGTGGTCGCTGACCTCATCCAGCCAACCGCCGGATACGCAAACCACGGATACCCTGACCTTCAAGGTCGCAGTCCCTGCCCACGGCAAGTCCACGCTGGACTACGCCATACGCTACCAATGGACTGCGGCGGACCAGCATTAACTGCGTTGCCGCTTGAGGAGAGCCCCATGCTTGAGATCCGAAACCAAGACGACATCCTGGAGATTCGCCTGGCACGTCCACCGGTCAATGCGCTGGATCCCGAACTGGTCACGCAGTTGCGCAAGCAGAT
Organism: Oleiagrimonas sp.; assembly: GCF_027858935.1. Classification (GTDB taxonomy): domain Bacteria; phylum Pseudomonadota; class Gammaproteobacteria; order Xanthomonadales; family Rhodanobacteraceae; genus Oleiagrimonas. The sequence continues at coordinate 4,677 of NZ_JAQIBU010000070.1, forward strand.
CGAGGGCGCGCCCGCAAAAGGCGCGCGTGGCCTGTTGATCACCGGTAGCGAGGGCATGTTTTCGGCCGGACTCGACGTGCCTGTCCTGCTCGGCCTGGATCGTGAAAGCATGCGCGCCTTCTGGCGTGAATTCTTTGCCCTGTGCGCGGCGCTGGCGCGTTCACCGATTCCCTCCGTGGCGGCCATTTCCGGCCACAGCCCGGCCGGTGGCGCCGTGCTGGCGCTGTTTTGCGATTACCGGGTGATGGCGCGCGGGCCCTACCGTATCGGCCTGAACGAGGTGCAGGTGGGCCTGACCGTGCCCGAGTGCATCCAGCTTGCCTTGCGTCGCACCGTCGGTACCTATCGCGCAGAGCGGCTGCTGGTGGCCGGTGCCATGCTTGAAGCCGAACAGGCGCTGGAAATCGGTATGGTCGACGCGTTGGCGCCGGTGGAAGAAGTGGTCACCCGCGCATCGCTGTGGATGCGTGAACTGCTGTCCCTGCCGACCAGGGCCATGAGCACCACACGGGCCATGGCCCGTGCGGATCTCACCGCCGCCTTCGCCGACATTGACGCACTGTCGGTCGACGACTTTCTCGACGGATGGTTCAATGAGGAGACCCAGAGAGTACTGCACGCCCTGGTCGCCAGCCTCAAGGAAAAGAAAGCCAGGTAGCTGACGGGTAAATTGCGCAACGTCGCCGTACCGGGTCGCCAGGCAGCCCCGGCTGCAGCGTGACGCAGGGTCCGCATCGTTCGCCGACAGCCGGTCCGTGAGACGCTCGCAACAAGCCCGCATGCGGCGTCGTGCCCGGCCGCTTGACCCTATGAGCCGATGGCCACCGGGCGATCAGGGTCGCTGCTCCAGCCACTCCAGGACGCTGGATACAACCGCGCACCGTGCAGCCCGGCATGCGCCATGGCCAGCAGGTTATGGCAGGCCGTGACGCCCGAACCACACATGTGCACGCTCTGGTGCGCGTCCCGGTCTCCCAGAATCTGCTCGAACTCCACCCGCAGCGCTTCTGGAGTGCGAAAACAGGCGTTGCCATCCAGGTTGTCCGCATAAGGCCGGTTGCACGCACCGGGCACGTGGCCACCCACGCGATCCAGCGGCTCGACATCTCCGCGAAAGCGCGCGGCGGCACGTGCATCCACCAGCACCACCTCGCCCTGCTCCAAGGCCGTGCGCAACTGCGCGGTGTCGAGCATGAGGCTGGCGTCGAACTCCCGCTGCACCGATGTGGCCGCGCGTTCGACGGGCCCCGTCTCCAGCGCCAGCCCGGCCTGTTCCCAGGCAGCCAGTCCGCCGTCAAGCACGCGGGCCTTTCCACCGATGGCCCGGATCATCCACCACAGGCGTGCGGCCATCGCACCGCCCGCGGTGTCGTAGGCGATCACCTCGGTCTGCGGGGTCCACCCCCAGCGCGCCAACGTGCGCGAAAAATCGGCCGCGTCCGGCAGGGGGTGCCGGCCCATGCCCGTTGTCTTCTTGCCGAGATCGGAAAGGTCGTCGTCCAGGCTGGCATACACGGCGCCGGGGAGATGGCCCTGCAGATACTCGCGATAGCCGCGGGCAGGATCGGCCAGATCAAAGCGGCAATCCACCTGCAGCAGGCCTGCAGGATCGAGTCGGGAAAGGGTCGTGGCGTCAATCAATACCGGTTCATTCATGGCACTCGTCCCATGCGTTCGAGCAGATTGGTGATAATCGCGGCCGTGACGCCCCAGATACGATGCTGGCCGAAACGAAATTCCGCCATCTCGCGCGACTGGCCACGGTATTGCATGGTGTAGCGCCGAAGGTTCGACGGATCAAGCAGGAAGTCGAGCGGCACCTCGAACACTTCATCGACCTCACCGGGTTCGGGACGCAGCGGCGGCATGCTCGGACCGACAAAGGCCACCACGGGCGTGATCACGAAACCGCTGATCGTCTCGAAGCAATCCAGAAAACCGGCCGGACGAACGATGGTTCGCGGCAACCCGATTTCCTCCTCGGTCTCGCGCAG
>NZ_JAQIBU010000114.1 GCF_027858935.1 Oleiagrimonas sp.
ATGCTGCCGAAATGGAACTGCATGCCGACCGAGAACAGCGCCAGCGGCGACATCGTGGCGCCGATGGGCGAAAACACCTTGTTGGCGATATCCGGCCAGCCGCCGAGCTGCCCCACCACCAGGCCCACCAGCAGCGCCAGAAAGGCCGGAAAGGTGAACACCCGGCGCAGCACCTGGCGCGGATGCGGGGACTGCCCGGAATACAGCGATGCGACCACGATGGCGGCCGAGGCCAGCAGCGGAAACGTGCCCAGCTGATCGGCCACCACCGCCAGCTTCAGGCCTTCCTGACCATGCAGTGCGCGGATCAGCGGGTAGCCCATGAAGCTGGTGTTGCCCAGACCGCAGACCAGGGTCAGTGTGCCGATCCGCGCCCGTGACCAGCCGCGCCAGTGGCCGACCAGGGCAAACACGATCCAGGCGCCGGCAAACACGATCCAGGCCGCCACCACCGGAAACCACAGATCGCTGCGGTAGTGCAGTTGCGGAATCAGCTCCAGCACGATCGCCGGCAAGGCGATGTACAGCACCCACCAGTTCAATGCATGCGCCATGCCTTCCGGCGCGCGCGTGAAACGACGCACCGCCATGCCCAGCAACAGGCAGAAAAACAACAGCAGCATGGCGCCCATCGACGGGTTCCTGGGATTGACGAGTCGGGACCTCCATTGAACACGATGCGCCCGGAGATCGAAAGGCGACCTTCGCAGGGATGCGCGATAATCAAGAGCTGCTTGCCCCTGCCTGCCGCCGGCCCCTCCGATGAGTCACCCCGAACACCTAGTGCATGGTCTGGACAGTTCACGCATGCCGGCCGACTGGCCGGCCCTGCGCCCGGACGAGACGCGCGCCGTGCTGGCCCGGTATCCGGATGTCGCGCACGACGTTGAACTGCTGTGGCACAGCCCGCGACCGCTATCGGCCGCTGCGCTGGTCGAGGCCGGCGGCGCACGCTGGTTCCTCAAGCGGCATGCCCTGGAGGTGCGCAATGCGGCCACCCTGGGCGAGGAGCACCGCTTCATGCGGCATCTGCAGCGGCACGGCTACAGCGTGCCCATGGTGCTGCACAACCGGGACGGCGGGACGGCCACCGTGCACGAGGGATGGGTCTACGAGGTGCACACGCCCCTGCAAGGCATCGACCTGTATCGCGAACTCGTCTCCTGGTCCCCGCTATGTTCCCTGGCCCACGCCCGCAGCGCCGGGGCTGCGCTGGCCCGCCTGCACGAAGCCGCGCAGGGCTATGCGGCGGCGCAGCGCGACACCCACCTGCTGGTCACGCGCGACGACCTGGTGCGCGCGGCGGACCCGATCCACGCGCTCAGGGCCCAATTTCCGCAACGCCCGGGACTGGCCCAGTACCTGGGCCGGCGAAACTGGGAACGCGATTTCGAACGCATCCTGCTGCCCCCGCAGCAACGCATCCAGGCCCGCATCGCCGAGGCACCGCGGCTGTGGACCCATAACGACTGGCACGCCTCCAACCTCGCCTGGAGCAGCGAGGGCGACAAGGCCACGGTGCGTTCGGCCTTCGACTTCGGCCTGGCCTCGCCGACTTTCGCCCTGTTCGACCTGGCCACCGCCATCGAGCGCAATGCGGTGGCCTGGCTGGAACTCGAGCGCGGCGCGGCAGCGGTGCACGCAGACACGGCTGTCGCGTTGCTCGGGGGCTACGCCGAGGTGCGTCCGCTCTCGGCGGCCGACCTCGACCTGGTGGCCGGACTGCTGCCGGTGCTGCACATCGACTTCGCGCTCTCCGAGGTGGAGTACTTCCATGCCGTCACCGGCACCCCTGCGCATGCCGACCTTGCCTATGACAGTTTCCTGCTCGGCCATGCAAAGTGGTTCGATACGGCTCCCGCGCGCCATCTGCTGGATGCGATCCGCAACGCGAAGTGAGCACGCCGGGACTTTGTATCGATCCGCATTCGTGCTCCAATAGCGGTCTTCGTGAAGCGGGGGTGCCCGGCATGGCCGGGCTGAGAGAGTCCCTTGGAACCTGATCCGGTTTGCACCGGCGTAGGGAGCTTCGACGCGCATTCCCCGTCCGGGAAAGCATGTCGCCATCGCTTCGTTGTGCCACCACCGACGAGGCCACCATGCATCGATCCGATTTCCACCCCGTGCTTTTGCTGGCCCTGCTGGCCTGTGGCACGACTGTGCATGCCAAGACGCTGCAGCCGGCCAGCGCCGGATCCAGCGCCACCCCGTTGACGGCGGTCCAGGTCCGCGCCCGGGCCGAGGGCGACAACGCCAGCGTCGGCAACATCGATGGCGCCTCGCTGCACGACAGCCCGGTCGCCGTGAGCGTGATCGACCGCAACCAACTCGATGACCTGCAGCCGCGCAGCATCAGCGACCTGGCCAAGACCGATGCGTCGATGGGCGACAACTACGCTCCGGTCGGCTATTACCAGGACATCAGCATCCGCGGCTTCCCGCTGGACCTGGCCACCGGCTTTCGCATCAACGACCTCACCGTGGCCGGCGCGCAGCGCTTTGCGCTGGAGAACAAGCAGCGCGTCGAGGTGCTGAAGGGACTGGCCGGCATCGATGCCGGCGTGGTCGCGCCCGGCGGCGTGCTGAACTTCGTGACCAAGCGCCCTGCAAACGTGCACCGGGTGACCGTGGGCACGGATTCGCATGGCTCGCGCTACACGGCGCTCGACCTCGGCGCCTGGCTGACGCCGAACTTCGGCCTGCGCTTCAACACCGCCTGGGAGGACACCCACAGCTACGTCGAGCACGCCAATGGCCGGCGCAATTTCTACGCCCTGGCCGCCGACTGGCGCATCGACGAGCGCACCGTGCTGCGCCTGGACAGCAGCTACCAGACCCAGGCACAGCGCTCGGTGTCCGGCTACCAGCTGCTGGGCGGCAACAGCGTGCCCCGCCATCCCGACCCCACGCAGATGCTCGGCTACCAGCCATGGCAGCAGCCGGTCGGCATCAAGTCCTCCAACTCCAGCGCGCGTCTGGACCACCACTTCAACGACGCCTGGAACCTGCGCCTGGCCGTGGGCCACAGCCGCAGCGCGATCGACGACAACGTGGCCTACGCCTACGGCTGCTTCTATATCGCGGCCTGCGCCAGCGGCAGCTCGCCGGGCAACTACTTCGCGCCCAACGGTGCGTACGACATCTACGACTACCGCAGCCCCGGAGACACCCGCAACAACGACGAGGCCAAGGTCCTGGTCACTGGCCGGATCGGCGAAGGCACAGTGCGCCAGACGCTGACCCTGGGCGTGGATGTGTTCCGGCGCAGCATGGACCAGCGCCCGTATGTCTACGACTACGTCGGCAGCAGCAATATCCGCGTGCGCAACCCGACCGTGTTCCCGCCCTCGCCGCACCAGCCAGGCCCGTCTGCACGCGTGCTGACCAGCTGGCAGCGCTCGCTGCTGGCCGAGGACCGCGTGCACCTGGGCGAGCACTGGCAGCTCCTGGCCGGCACCCGCCTGCTGCGCCTGGATGAACGGGCTTACGACGCCTACGGCACGCCCCAGCGGCACACCCGCCTGTCGCAGTCCCTGCCCCAGGCGGCGTTGCTGTGGCAGCCCGATGCGGCCACCACGACCTACCTCAGCTACAGCCAGAGCATCGCGCTGGGACAGCAGGCTCCCTACTGGACCAGCAATCCCGAGCGCATTCTTCCGCCGCTGCGCTCCACCCAGCTCGAAGCCGGCGTCAAGTTCGACGCCAGCGACACGCTGAACCTTTCGGCGGCGCTGTTCCGCATCCGCCGCCCCGACCAGTTCGCCCAACCGGATGCATCTGCCGCCGGCTATACCTTCGTACAGCAGGGCCAGGCCGTGCACACCGGCCTGGAGCTGAATGCCGTGGGTCAGCTGGGCCCGGATCTGCACCTGACCGCCAGCGCCAGTTGGCTGCGCGCCCGGGTCCGCGGCACCGGGACGCCATCCTACGAGGGCCACCAGGTGGTCAACGTGCCGGCCGTGCGCACTTCGGTGTTCGCCGCATACACCCTCCCGGCCATGGCGCGCCTGACCCTGCTCGGCGGCTGGCGCTACAGTGGCGCCAAGGCCGCACGACCGGACAACGCGGTGCGCGTGAGTGCCTACAATGTGTTCGATGCCGGCCTGCGCTACCGCGGGCATCTGCACGGCCATGCCGTGACCTGGCGGCTGATGGTGAACAACCTCCTCGACCGGCGCTACTGGCGTGACAGCGGCAGCGCCTATGGGGACTACTTCCTGTTCCCGGGCGCGCCAAGACTGGCGCGCCTGTCGATCACCTGGAGCCTGTGAGCATGGCCTGGACCGAACTGGTCGGCGCGCTGCTGAGCATCTGGGCCGTCTGGCTGACGGCCCGGCGGCACATGCTGTGCTGGCCGATCGGCATGCTTTCGGTGCTGGTCTACGGCGGCATCTTCCTGCAGGCGCGGCTGTATTCGGACGCCCTGCTGCAGGGCGCGTTTGCCGCATTCATCGCCTACGGCTGGATCCGCTGGATGCGCAACCTGGCCAGCGACGGACGCGTCCGCGTGGCGCCGCTGGCGCGTCGCCGGGCCGCGATCCACCTGCTCATCGGCGTATGCGGCGCCGTGCTTCTGGGCAGCGTGATGCACCGCTACACCAACGCATCCCTGCCCTGGCTGGACGCCGTCCTGACCGCCTTCAGCCTGGTCGCGCAGTACTGGCAGGACCGCCGCCACACCGCCGCATGGTGGCTGTGGATCGTGGTCGACGTGGTCTACATCGGCGAATACATCTACAAGGACCTGCGCATCACGGCGGTGCTGTACGCGGTGTTTGTCGCGCTGGCGGTGATGGGACTGCGCGCATGGCAGCAGGCGGCCCGCCACAGCGCCGCCGCCAGCGCTTGAGACCACGCCACGCATCGTCCGTCTCAGCGCGCGCCAGGCGGCATGCGATCCAGCCAGCGTCCGGCCATGCGGCGCAGCGATGCGTCGTACTCCGAGCCGTCACGGATCTCCCGGACCGGGCGCCAGGCCAGGTCGTGCGACTCCTCGCTGACTACAAAGCGCTCGTCGCTGCCGGCGCGGATCACGAAGCGCACGTCGTAATGCCAGTGCTCGGGCACGTCGCCACGGGCGGGAATGCGGTGGCGGTCGATATCGAACACGCCGCCCTCGAGCGTCAGCTGCGGCACCCCGGTCTCCTCCTCGGCTTCGCGCAGGGCCACGCGCGCCAGGTCGACATCGCCATCGGCATGCCCGCCCGGCTGCAGCCATCGATCCAGCTTGCGATGGTGGGTCAGCAGGGTGCGCTCGCCGTCGGCGCTGACCAGCCAGCACGAGGCCGTGAAATGACCGGCCAGCCGCGCACGCTGGAAGGCATGCACGCCTTCCCCGGCGAGTTCCAGGAAAAGATCGAGCAAGGCCGGATCATGCGCCTGGCTGCGAAAGTCATGCAGTGCCTTGCAGGTGGTCTGGAGTTCGTGGTCCATCGGCGGTTCACGCGAAGCAAAACCAGGGAGCATGCCCCCATACCGCCCGCGTCACAAGCCCGTGGCACCCATGACCTTTGTCCTTGTGCGGGTATCGCGAGTTTGGCATGGTACGCCGACTGTGCCGCCCGCAAGGCCGGCCATGCAGCAATACAGAACGGGGCCCATCGTGCGTTGGCCAGCTCCGCAGTGCATCATCATTTTCTTGGGGAGAAGCGTCATGAGGAACCTGTTCATCACCAAGCCGGTGCATGCAGAACCGCATGTGGTCGCGGGTGAGGAAGTCACGCTGGCCCGTTCACTGGACTGGCGTCACCTGATCATGCTGGGCATCGGTGCGGTGATTGGCGCAGGCATCTTCGTGATCACCGGTACCGCGGCGGCCGAGCATGCCGGACCGGCGATCATCCTCAGCTTCATCTTTGCCGGCATCGCCTGCGCCTTCGCGGCCCTGTGCTATGCCGAGCTCTCGGCCATGATCCCGGTCTCGGGCAGTGCCTACAGCTACGCCTACTCCACGCTGGGCGAGTCGGTAGCCTGGTTTGTCGGGTGGAGCCTGGTGCTGGAATACCTGTTTGCCGCGTCCACCGTGGCGGTGGGCTGGGCCGGCTACACGCTGAGCTTCCTGGACCAGTTCGGCATGCACCTGCCCAACGTCCTGCGCCAGGCGCCCATCACGTTCAAGCACGAGGACCTGGTGCTGACCGGGGCCTGGTTCAATCTGCCCGCGGTCCTGATCATCGGCGCCATTGCCACGCTGTGCTACCGCGGCATCAAGGAATCGGCCACCGTCAACGCCTTCATCGTGGCGCTCAAGGTACTGGTGGTGCTGCTGGTGGTGATCTTCGGCGCCCACTACGTCACGCCCGCCAACTGGCATCCTTTCATCCCGCCCAACCAGGCTCCGGGCGTCTACGGCTGGTCGGGCGTGTTCCGCGGCGCCTCGATCGTGTTCTTCGCCTATATCGGCTTCGACGCAGTCTCCACCGCCGCGCAGGAGGTCAAGAATCCCCAGCGCGACATGCCGATCGGCATCCTCGGCTCGCTGGCGATATGCACCGTGCTGTACATCCTCATGGCGGCGGTGCTGACCGGCATGGTCCCCTTCATGCAGCTGGATACCGCCGAGCCGGTGGCCACCGCCCTGGCCGCGCATCCCGCCCTGGCGTGGCTCAAGACGCTGGCCGAACTGGCCGCCATCGCCGGGCTGAGCACGGTGATCCTGGTGATGCTGATGGGCCAGCCGCGGATCTTCTACGCCATGGCCACGGACGGGCTGATGCCGAAAACGCTCGGCAAGGTGCACCCGAAGTTCAAGACCCCGCACCGCGCCACCGTGATCGTGTCCGTGATTGCCGCGGTGATGGCCGCGTTCCTGCCGATCAGCCTGCTCGGGGACGTGGTCTCGATGGGCACCCTGGTGGCCTTCGCCACGGTGTCGGCCGGGGTGCTGATCCTGCGCTACACGCAGCCGGGCCTGAAGCGCTCGTTCCGGGTGCCACTGGCCATTGTCATCTGCCCGCTGGGCGTACTGTCCTGCCTGGCGCTGATCTGGATCATGCCGGTGCGCAACTGGCTGCTGCTGCTGGGCTGGACCGTGATCGGATTCGTGGTCTACTTCAGTTACGGTTACAAGCACAGCAAGCTGCGCCAGGCGCAGCAGTCATGACACTGCACCGGTCGGCCCCTGCGCCGGCCGGGTGAGATCACGCACTTCCTCAACGCCAACCGGTACCGCCCATGTCCATGCTGCACCAGCTGTTCGCCCGCAAGACCTCGTTCCGCGACGATGACGACACGCACGGCCCGGGACTCAAGCGCACGCTGGGCCCGTGGGGCATCACGGCACTGGGCATCGGCGCGGTGATCGGCACCGGCATCTTCGTGGTCACCGGTACGGCTGCGGCCGAACATGCCGGCCCGGCGGTGCTGCTGTCGTTCATCTTCGCGGCTATCTGCAGCGGCTTCTCGGCACTGTGCTATGCCGAGTTCGCCACCCTGATCCCGATTTCCGGAAGCTCCTATTCCTATGCCTACGCCACGCTGGGCGAGCTGATGGCCTGGTTCATCGGCTGGAACATGGTGCTGGAATACGGCATCTCGGCCTCGGCGGTAGCCGCCAGCTGGACCGGCTATTTCACCAGCATGCTGCGCGACGTGTTTGGCCTGCAGCTGCCCGCGTCCCTCACCAACGCCCCGCTGGCGTTCACCGACGGTCACCTGGTGACCACCGGCGCCCTGTTCAACCTGCCCGCTGTGGCCATCGTGCTGGCGCTGACCTGGCTGTGCTACGTCGGCATCCGCGAGTCCTCGGGCCTGAATACGCTGATGGTGGTGCTCAAGGTCGGCCTGATCCTGGTCATCATCGTGGCCGGGGCGCGCTATGTGAATCCGGCCAACTGGCACCCCTTCATCCCCGCACCGCAGGGCCACGACAAGTACGGTTGGTCGGGGGTCTTCCGCGGCGCGGCCATGGTGTTCTTCGCCTATATCGGCTTCGAGGCCACCTCCACCGCCGCGCAGGAATGCAAGAACCCGCAGCGCGACCTGCCCTTTGGCATCCTGGTCTCGCTGGTGCTGTGCACGTTGCTGTACCTGGGCATGGCCGCGGTGATGACCGGCCTGGTGCCGGCCGCCATGCTGAACACGGCCGACCCCGTGATCACCGCCATCCGCGGCCACGCGCAGCTGGACTGGCTGCGACCGCTGGTCGAGGTCGGCGCCCTGATCGGCCTGTCCTCGGTGATCCTGGTGATGATCATCGCGCAGCCGCGCATCTTCATGATCATGGCGCGCGACGGCATGATGCCGAGGGTCTTCGCCAAGGTGCACCCGCGCTACCGTACGCCGCACATCAACACCCTGATCACCGGCTTCAGCATTGCGCTGCTGGCGGCGATCTTCCCGCTGGACCTGCTCGCCGACCTGACCTCCATGGGCACGCTGATCGCCTTTACTGCGGTCTGCGCGGGCGTGCTGATCCTGCGCTACACCTCGCCGGACCTGCCGCGCACGTTTCGCGTGCCCTGGGCGATTTTCACCTGTTCCGCCGGCGTGCTCAGCTGCATCTTCCTGCT
>NZ_JAQIBU010000165.1 GCF_027858935.1 Oleiagrimonas sp.
GCTCTACAACGAACACCTTCCGCAACGCGCGCTCAAACACACGACGCCACTTCAAGCGTTACGCGCATGGCGCAAGGAACGCCCAGAGTTGTTTGTCAGAAAACCGAAGAATCAGTCGGGACTAGACATCTACTGATCTGTTTCCGCCCATGCCGATACCGCCTATCGCGATACCGCCCGATATGCGGGCCGGCGGCTTACCGAGACCGGTCATCAACATCATCCTGCCGGCTTCGGCAAAGGACTCGTGCATTACCCGCGAGATTGAGTCTGTACCGCCACACACGCCGCGGCGCCTGACTCCCATGTCGGCTAGTGCCTGGACAGCTCCGGTCGGCACGTCACGGCGTGCGGGGCTTCGTGTTGCTAGAGCTGAGCATCACTGAAGACCCGACGAGCACGCATGAAAATGGCCGCAAGCTCCAGCATGTGCTGGAGCTTGCGGCCATGGTGATTTCTTGACGATCCTGCAGATTGTCTGGATCGTTGTTCGCCTTGCGGTACTCAGTGATTGAGCAGGATCTGGGTGATGATGCCAGTGCTGATCGCTACCAGAAGGAAATCACCGTTGTCGCTACGATGCCAGCGATATCCACGAGGCGGTGCACGCAGATGCTCTCCGCGCCAGTCATTTACCACATAGCGGCTGCCTCGATAGGCTCTGGGCAGCCTGCCCCCTGTGTGGTACCAGCCTTCCCTGCGTCCTCGGTCATGCCTGACGTTTGAATATTCACGATACCGTCCATCCCGGTTCCGGTCATGGTGTCCCCGGCGGTCATGGTGTTCCCTGCGGTCGTGCTCGTTCTCATGGCGGTTCTGGTCCGAGCCCCGGCGTTGATCTTGGTCTTGGTGCTCGGCCGCGTGACCTGGTTGCGCGGCGTACGGACTCGAAGTACGCGCCATGGCGATACTGCTGGTCACCAGCAGAGCGCCCGAGGCTGCAATGACGATCCATTTCTTGTTCATGGTTTTTCCGTGTGCCGTGAAGGGGGATTCACCGCCTTGCCCTTGGCAAGACGGGGGATCCTCGTGTTCACGGTGTTCCTTGTCTACGGAAGGGCTGCTGAACAGCCATCACCCCTGACCCATCCGGCTGCAGGGGGCAGGAATCGTGGACCATGCAAGGCCGTTAACCCCAAGGTTCACCGGCCTTGCAAGGCCCTGCGGATCGACCCTTCAGGGATGCGCCTCCTGTTCCCTGTCCGCACCACGATCGATACCGGATGTTGCGGGGACCGTCACCGGCTGCATGCCGGCAGCACGCAGATGCCGGTTGAGGGCAGGCAGATGCTGGTCGCGCAGGGCTTCCCAGTCCTGGTGCACCTGTTCAAAGCGATTGCGATACCGCTTGAACACGGAGTACTGGCCATCGGTGGGTGTGCGGTCAGCCCCCTCGACATCGGTGGCGATGCCCGTCAGCACGTCACTCATGGCCCGCAGGTTGCGCGTCGATTCACCGCTATTGCCCGTGATCATGGGCTGGGTATCGGCCGTGAGCTGTTCCACGGAGTTCAGCAGTGGCGCATGACTTGGGCTACTGGAAAGCTTTTCGTGCAGGACTTCGAGCTGCTCGCGCACGGCATGAATCTGTTCGTAGTCTGCATCCATGTGCCTGAGCGTGGTTCCGAGCTTCCTGGAAAAGGCCAGAGCGCTGGCCAGGGCCTTGCGGCTGACATGCTCGCGCGGATCGGGCAAAACCTTCAGCGGCGCGTTGTACGCGTGGCCATCCACGCGCAAGGTCACGCGGTAGCTTCCGGGCAGCACCAGCGGGCCTTCCGGAGTCAATGGCGTGTCCGTATCCCATGTCGCGGCAATGGAGTACCCGTACTTGATGGCCTGCGGACGCGAGTAGCGCAGGTCCCATACGAACCGGTGCGGACCGGCCTTGGCCGACAGCGCCGCACCCGGACGCAACCAGCCCTTCGGGAAATAGCGGTCGGCCTCCAGGTGCTGCGGCCTGTCCTGGCTGGAATAGCGGCGCACAAGATGGCCGGCTGCATCGTGGATCTCCAGTGTCACCGGTCCCTTGGCGGCATGCGCCAGGTGGTAGTCGATAATCGCTCCGGCTGGAGGATTCTTGCCCACCGGGGTTTCCGGAGGCAGTGGCGTGTCCCTGTTCTCGTCGGCACGCACCCGGAAGGCCGCGGCCGGCGTATACAGGTGCGCCTGGGCCTTCACCGTGGCCGCGCTCGCCTGACGCAGCGGCGTGAGGTCGTCCAGCACCCAGATCGCACGTCCCTGAGTGGCCGCGATCAGGTCATTGCCGTGCACCAACAGATCGCGCACCCATGCGGTGGGCAGGTTACGCTGCAACGGTCGCCAGTGGTCACCATCGTCAAACGAGAGATACACGCCGTGATTGGTCCCTGCGAACAGCAAACCAGGCCGTTTTGTATCGGTGCGCACCACCCCAACGAACTGATCCCTGGGCAGGCCATCGGAGATCTCGGTCCAGTGCCTGCCGTAGTCGTGCGTGCGCCAGACGTGCGGCGTGAAATCACCCTGGCGGTGCCTATTGACCGCAGCATAGGCGGTGCCCGGCTGCAGGGGGGACACATCCAGCGAGGCAATCTTGGACCAGATCGGCAAGCCCTTCGGCGTGACATTGGTCCAGTGCTTTCCACCGTCGCGCGTGAGCTGGATCCGGCCATCATCGGTACCGACCCAGATCACCTTGTTGCTGCGCGGCGACGGTGCGATGGAGTAGATCACGCCAAAACCGCAATCGTAGGCCTGTTGCGGCGTGGGATCACCATCACAGTGGCTGGCGCCGGGTTTGCGCCCGTTCAACGGCGGACTGATCACCTGCCAGTGCTCCCCCTGGTCGATGCTGCGAAACAGCACCTGTGAGCCCATGTAAAGCGCATACGGCGGTTTGGCGGAAAACGCGATCGGCGTGATCCACGTGTAGTGATAACGGTAATCGGTCGGTCGCGCACCATAACTGTTGACCGGCCACGGCGTGACGTTTTGCACCACGCCCGTGCTGCGGTTCCAGCGCGACACGCGTCCACCCAGGCCCGACCCGAACACGATGCCGGGATCGCCCGGATACGGAAGGTCGTAGTCGCGTTCATCACCACCGACCGGGTTCCAGTCGCGATAACTGATGGAGCCGTAATCACTGCGACTGGCAATACCGACCGTGCCCGAATCCTGCTGGCCCGAGTAGATCCAGTATGGAAATTGATGGTCCGCAGCCAGATGGTAGAACTGACCAGTGGGCTGGTTGTACCAGCTCGACCAGGTCCTGCCGCCGTTGAGGGTGATCACGGCACCCTGGTCGCTTGCGGTGATCATGTGCTGGGTATTGCTGGGGTCGATCCACAGGTCATGATAGTCGTCTCCACCGGGAGCGCCCTTGATGATGGTCCAGTGCCGGCCGCCATCCTCGGAACGGCGGATCGAACGTCCGGCTGAATACACAGTATCCGGATGAAGTGGATCTGCGGTGATACGGCTGAAATAGTCATTCGGCAGCCATTTCGCGTCGCTGACGTGTTGCCAGGTCTTGCCGCCATCGTCGGAACGGTACAGTCCGCTCTTTTTCGGTGAAGTGCTGTCGCCAAGTACCGCATACACCCGATGGCCTTGCGCAGTGGCGATGCCGATGCGGCTCAGCGCACCCGCCGGCCAACCGTGGCCGGTGATGCGTGTCCAGGTCACACCGCCATCAGTGGACTTGTACAGGCCGCTGCCGGGTCCGGCGTTCGGCTGGAAATAGGACAGCCATGGATAGTTGCGCACCTGCCACGCGGCCGCGTAGACAGTGGCGTGATTTTCCGGGTCGGAAGCCAGGCCGACTATGCCCGTGTTGGCATTGATGAACAGGGTCTGCGTCCAGGTCTTGCCGCCGTCGGTGGAGCGAAACACGCCGCGCTGGTGGTTGGGAGCAAAGTAGTGGCCCAGGGCACCGACCAGGACAGTGTCCGGATGCGTGGGATCGACCAGGATGGCACCGATGTGGCGGGTATCCTCGAGACCCACGTGCTTCCAGGTCCTGCCGCCGTCCCCGGATCGATATACCCCGTTGCCCGCCGCAACGTCATAGCGCGCGGCGACCTGCCCCGTTCCCGCATAGACCACGTCCGGATTGGACGCCGATACGGCCACTGCGCCGATCGAGGCCGCGGGCTGGTCGTTGAACAACGGCTTCCAGGTGCGTCCCGCATCCAGTGTTTTCCAGACCCCGCCGCCGGCCGTTCCGATGTAGAACGTGTCCGGCCGGGTCGGCACGCCCGCCGCACTCGTCGCCCAGCCGCCGCGGAACGGACCCACCAGTCGCCACTCGAGCGCGCCGTTGGCGCTGCCCGACGGAGGCGGTGCGGCCGCCTGAGCCCGGAGGCCGAAAAGCAGCAGCCATGCGGCCGCAACCAGCACGAATCGTGAAGTCGGGCGAAGCGTCATCTCATGTCCTCTGGCTGAATTTGTATCCAAGACAATACTCCCACAGCAGCCGCGGCTGTATCTGGACGGCACCGGTCAGAACCCGAGTTGCACACCGGTATACCAGGAACGGCCCATGGCCGGCTCGAGCCCGGTTTGCCACACTCGACTGTAATACTTCCGGTCGGCCATGTTGCTGACACCGCCCAGCAGGCGCACGGACCGGGTGACCTGCCAGTCTGCCGCCAGGTCCATGACCGTGTAGGCGGGAATCCGCGCGGGCACGTAGCTATCGCCGCTACCCGCAGGCTGGTTCGAGTCCTGCCAGTACTGTGCGGCCGTTGACACCGCGGTCAGGCTGATCTTCAGGTGCTTCTGGGTGCGCCAGGTCAGGCCTGCCTTGGCCACATAGCGCGGCGCGTAGGCCGGCACCTTGCCGATCTGCGTGGGGTCCACGCTGGCGGTGAACCGCGCGTTGAGCAGGCTGACGCTGGCAAAGCCCTCCAGGTGTTCGCCCCGCTGGCTGCGTGCCGTGGAGGCCAGGAAGTCATAATTGATCTGACCTTCGAAACCGCGGTTGCGGGTATCTCCGGAGTTCACTTCGATCACGTCGGTGGCATTGATGTGTTGCGCCTCGATGCGGTTCTTGAAGTCGATCCAGAACACGCTCGCATCGTAGTAAAGGCCGACGACCGGCACGCCATGCACGCCCGCTTCCCAGGACAGCGACCTGGACGGATCCGGCGCATGCCCCGGCACCACGTTGGCAAACGGCGAGGCCATGTCGAAATAGCGCAGCGGCCGCCAACCCTGGGACACGTTGAAGTAGGTCTCGTTGCCATGGCCGAAATCGTTGCCGATGCCCAGGCCGAACAGTGGCACGAAGCGCGCGTCCGACTCGTGGATCAGCGGACGGCTGAGGAAGGGCGGACGGACGCTCTCGTCCACCGCCACGCGTTCGCGCTCCAGGCGCACCGAGGGCACGATGTGGATCTCGTGCGGCAGGCGGAACACGTTTTCGGCGAA
>NZ_JAQIBU010000177.1 GCF_027858935.1 Oleiagrimonas sp.
CTCAACACGCATTCCAAGCTCAACTGCATCCTGGCCTGCATCGCCGCCGAGAAGGCCGGCGCGGACGAGGCCTTGATGCTGGACGTGCACGGCTTCGTCAACACCACCAACGCCTGCAATTTCTTCATCGTGCGCAAGGGCGAGGTGTGGACCTCGACCGGCGACTACTGCATGAACGGCATCACGCGGGCCAAGGTCATCGCGCTGTGCCACGACAACGGCATCCCGGTGCATGCACGCAATTTCTCGCTGGTGG
Organism: Oleiagrimonas sp.; assembly: GCF_027858935.1. Classification (GTDB taxonomy): domain Bacteria; phylum Pseudomonadota; class Gammaproteobacteria; order Xanthomonadales; family Rhodanobacteraceae; genus Oleiagrimonas. The sequence goes on from NZ_JAQIBU010000177.1 coordinate 257, forward strand.
ACACCTATAGCGCCGACGAGGCCTTTCTCACCGGAACCTTCGGCGCGCAGACGCCGGTCGGTGAAATCGACGGACGGGTCATCGGCAGCGGCAAAACCGGGCCGATGACTACGCATCTGCGCGCGCTCTACAAGGACCTGATCGAACGGGAGTGCGGTTGATGCGGATTGCCATGTGGTCCGGGCCACGGAATCTATCCACCGCGATGATGTACAGCTTCGCCGCGCGCGGCGACTGCGCGGTATGGGACGAGCCGTTTTATGCGGCCTATCTGAAAGCCACCGGCCTGAATCACCCCATGCGCGAGGAGATCATGGCCTGCGGCGAGACCGACCCGACCAGGGTTGCAGCCGCCTGCGAAGGCGAGATCCCGCACGACAAGCCCCTGTTCTACCAAAAGCACATGACGCTGCACATGATCGACGGCTTCCCGCGCGGCTTCATGCGCGCCTGCGAGAACGTCTTTCTGATCCGCCACCCGGCGCGCGTGGTGGCCAGCTACTCGCGCAAGCGCGAAGGGCCCACGCTGGATGACCTCGGCTTCGAGCAACAGGCGCAGCTGTTCGACGAAGTCGCCGACCGGCTGGGCCGCGCACCGCGGGTGATCGACAGCGCCGACATCCGCACCGATCCGCGCAAGCACCTGGCCCGGTTGTGCGCCGCCCTGGACATCGCGTTCACCGATAACATGCTGCACTGGCCTGCAGGCGGGCATCCCGACGATGGTGTCTGGGCCTCGCACTGGTACGGCGCCGTGCACCGCTCGACCGGATTTGCCGAACCCGAGGGATCGCTGCCGGAGCTAACCGGTGCCATCGCCAGGCTGGTGGAGTCGGCGCTGCCGTTCTACCAGAAACTGCGCAAGCATTGCCTGTGACCCTGCCGGTGGAATGGCCCTCCTGCGCCTGGGGTAGATGACCGCCCAGGGCCCTCACCGGACCGGCTCAGAATGGCTTGCGCGGACCGCCGGCCGAGGGATAACGCAACGCATCGACCAGCAAGGTGAACGCGGGCGAGGGCTGCCTGCGGCTCGGGTAATATAGATGATAGCCGGCGAACGGCGGACACCAGTCGGCCAGGACGCGGACCAGGCGGCCCGACTGGATATGCTCCAGGGTCTGGTCCTCGGGCAGGTAGGCCAGTCCCCTGCCGGCAAGGGCGGCATTCAGGCGCAGGGCGATAGTGTTGAAGACCAGCTGCCCTTCCACGCGCACCCGCACTTCGTGCTCACCTTTGCCGAATTCCCAGGCATAGACGCCACCGTATGTCGGCAGGCGCAGGTTGATGCAGTTGTGCTGCATGAGGTCGTGCGGGAACTTCGGCGGCTTGCGCTGCGCGAAGTAGGATGGCGCGCCGACCACCGCCATGCGCATGTCCGGTCCGATGCGCGCCGCGATCATGTCCTGGGCGAGCTGTTCGCCCAGCCGTACACCGGCGTCATAGCGCTCGGCGACGATGTCGGTCAGGCCGTAATCCACGGCGATTTCGACATGGATGTCGGGATAGTCCGGCAGCAGTTTTTCCAGCGCCGGCCAGAGGATGGTGTTGGCTGCATGCTCGGCGGCCGTGATGCGGATGGTGCCGGCCGGCCGGTCGCGCAGGTCGCCCAAGGCCGTGATCTCGGCTTCGATCTGCTCGAAATGCGGCCCGATGGACTGGCGCAGCCGCTCACCCGCCTGGGTGGTCGAAACGCTGCGCGTGGTGCGGGTGAGCAGACGCACGCCGAGACGCTCCTCGAGCGCGCG
>NZ_JAQIBU010000204.1 GCF_027858935.1 Oleiagrimonas sp.
TCCGCCATGACCATGAACTTCGTGCGCGCGCTGATCGACGGCGGCTTTGCCGACCTGCACCACCCGGAGTACTGGGATCTGGCCTGGGTGGACCATTCTCCACTGGCCAAGGAATACCGGCAGATGGTCAGCGGGATCATCGATTCCCTGCGCTTCATGGAGACGCTGGCCGGCGAGTCCCTGGAGAGCTTTTCACGGGTGGAGTTCTTCACCGCCCACGAAGCACTGCTGCTTCACTACGAACAGGCGCAGACCCGCCGAGTACCCAGGCAATGGGGTTGGTTCAATCTGGCTACCCACTTCCCCTGGATCGGGATGCGCACGGCAGCGCTGGATGGCGCGCACGTGGAGTATTTCCGCGGTATCCGCAACCCGATCGCGATCAAGATCGGGCCGACCATGCAGCGTGACCACCTGTTGCGCCTGATCGACGTGCTCAATCCCGACGATGAGCCGGGTCGGCTTACCCTTGTCCACCGCATGGGTGCAGGCAAGATTGCCGAACATCTGTCCCCTCTGCTCGAGGCCGTACGCGCGGATGGTCGTCGCGTTCTGTGGATCTGCGACCCGATGCACGGCAATACCGAAAGCACGGCCAATGGCTACAAGACCCGTCGTTTCGACAATATCGCCAGCGAACTGGAGCAGTCCTTCGACATGCATGCGGCTGCAGGAACGCGTCTTGGTGGCGTGCATCTGGAGCTGACAGGAGAGGATGTCACCGAATGCACGGGTGGGGCGCGTGGCCTGGCCGAAGCCGATCTCTCGCGTGCCTACAAGTCGCATGTCGACCCGCGTTTGAATTACGAGCAGTCGCTGGAGATCGCGATGCGCATCGTGAACAAGTCTGGTGGCCGCATCGGCGGCTGAACGGCCCGCCATCTCGATCCGGCCGCTCCGATCCGGATGCGCGTTGCAGTGGTTTCCAGCTGGCCCCGGCCCGGATGCCGTACGCGAAAGACCTTGCTTTCGCATCGGAGCGGGACCCCAGCCTGGTGCTGGCAGACGCTGACTTTTTGCGTGCCTGCAGATCGCATGTCGATCCGCGTTTGCATCACCTGCAGTCACTGGAGATTGCGAAGCACCCCGTGAACAGGGATACAGGCCGCATCGGAAGGTTGTCCGATGCGGCCTGGATGCAGCCCGGTTCAGTGGTCCCTGGCTGGCGTGGCGGCGTCTTTTGTTGCATCCGACTTGGCAAGCGGACTGGCCATGACCTTGGGCAGGAAGTGTGGGCGTCGGCGTGCATGGGTGTGCTGTTCGAATCCATAGGCGATCGAGATCAACGCCGGCTCGCTCCATTTGCCGGCGAAGAACACCATGCCCACCGGAAGACCATGGACAAAGCCGGCCGGCACCGTGATCGACGGGTAGCCGGACACTGCCGCAGCGCTGTATCCCGCGCCACTGTCATGATCGCCATCAACCAGGTCGTTGACCCAGGCCGGGCCCTGTGCGGGCGCGACCAGCGCGTCCAGGTGATGCGCAGCCAGGGCGGCATCGATGCCCTCCGGACCGGCCAGGCGATGGGCCTTGGCGCGAGCTGCCAGGTAGTCTTTGTCCGTCAGCGGACCTTTCTTCTCGGCCTCAAGGAACAACTCCTGCCCGAACCACTGCATTTCCTTGTTCGCATGCGCCTTGTTGAAGGCAATCAGATCGGCCAGGTTGTGGACCTTGAGCCCGGTGCGATGGCTCAGATAGGCATTGATGTTGTGCTTGAACTCGTACAGCAGCACGGTGTTTTCGGCCTTGCCGAAATCATTGACATGCGGCAGTTTGACAGGATCGATGACGATGGCGCCTGCGGCGCGCATTGCGGCCACTGCCTGATCGAGCACACGGTCGGTCGCGGGGTCGTAGCCAGCCAGCTCGCGTACCACGCCGATGCGCTTGCCGCGCAGCCCCTGGGGATCCAGGAAGCGTGTGTAATCGGTGGCATGCGCGTCGGCTTCGGCCGTGGCCGGGTCGGCCGGATCGCTGCCGGCCATGGCCGTCAGCAACCGGGCGGCATCCGCCACGGTGCGCGCCATGGGACCGGGAGTATCCTGGCTGTTGCTGATCGGCACAATGCCGGCGCGGCTGACCAGGCCCACGGTCGGCTTGATCCCGACGATGCCGTTGGCCGCGGAGGGACAGATCACGGAACCATCGGTTTCGGTGCCCAGCGCAACCGTGACAAAGCCAGCGGCGACGGCTGCACCGGAACCGGAGCTCGAGCCGCAAGCGGAGCGGTTGAGTACATACGGGTTGTGGGTCAATCCGCCACGACCGCTCCAACCGCTGGTGGAGTGGGTCGAACGGAAATTGGCCCACTCGCTGAGATTGGTCTTGCCCAGGATGACCATGCCAGCGGCACGAAGCTTGCGAACGACCGTGGCGTCGCTGGAGGCGGGTGGGCCTACCAGCGCCAGCGAGCCGGCCGTGGTCATCATGCGGTCGCCGGTGTCGATGTTGTCCTTGAGCAGAACCGGGATGCCGAGCAACGGGCCGTGGGCGTTACCTTGGGCACGCTGCTCATCACGATGGCGGGCAATTTCCAATGCGTCCGGATTGACTTCCAGTACGGCATTCACCTGCGGGCCGGACTGGTCCATGGAGGCAATGCGCGCGATGAATTTTTTTGCCAGTTCGCTTGCCGTCAGCGTGCCCTTGTCCATGCGTCGCTGCAAAGTCGCAATGGAGGCGTAGACCGCAGGCGTGGGGCTGACCGATGTGGCTGGCGCTGGTGACGTGGGCATGGGTGTGCGTGCATGAGCTGGCCCCATGGCCAGACCGGCGCAAAACACGAGACAGATCGTCGACCGCATATTCATTCCTGATTCCCCTGGACAGTGCTGTGTAAAGCCAGCATTGGAACAGTCTACACAGCGCGCACTCGATTCAGAAGGGTGTTCACGTTGGCGCGCATCCTTGTTCGTGCCCGCTGGCTATAATGAAGGATCGTCATGTTCCAACCGGCCGCGCAGGGCCCGTGTTTTTGCCGCCGGAAAATTTCCCAATCTCCATTTACGGGAGCCGCCATGTTGCGTACGCCTTCGCTCGCGTTTTGTGTTTGGCTGCTGGCGGCCGTGCAAGCATCTGTTTCAGTACCGGCATATGCCCAGGCTGCGCAGGTACCGGATACGCTCAAGCAACGTATCGCCGCATGCACCAGCTGTCATGGCGAACACGGCGAGGGCGGCCATGACGGCTTCAACCCTCGCCTCGCCGGCAAGCCGGAACGGTACCTGTATCAGCAGATGCTGGATTTTCGCGACGGTCGCAGGGAGTACCCGTTGATGGAGTACGTGCTGCATCCGCTCTCCGACGCCTACATGCGGGAGATTGCACATTACTTCGCCACGCAGCATGTGCAGTATCGGCAACGGCATCCGCCGATACTGACCCAGGCACTGCTTGACCGAGGCCAGCAACTGGTTCGCAAGGGCGACCCGTCACTCCGGATTCCAGCCTGCCAGGCGTGTCATGGCAAGCGACTGACCGGCGCGCAACCCGATATACCGGGATTGCTGGGATTGCCTTTCAGCTATATCAGTGCACAGCTTGAATCGTGGCGCAATGGTACCCGCACCGCGCGCGCACCGGACTGCATGCGTGCCATTGCAGTCCGGCTTCGGCCCCGGGATATTCCTGCCGTTTCGGCATGGTTTGCCACGCAGGCCGTGCCGCATCAGGATGTGCCGGCACCTGGCGACGCACTGCGCCAACGGCTGCCCATGAAATGCGGCAGCGTGGAGCGGCCATGATGAGCTGGATGAACCGTCCCGCTGGCATCGCCGGAATACTTGTTGCAGCCATCATCGGCATCCCGTTTGCGCTGACGGCCCATGGCGGCCGGGTGTCGGCTGACGTCGGCTCGAGCACGCGGACACCAAGCCTGCAGCAAGTCGAGAAGGGCCGGTACCTGGTTCGCGCAGGTGACTGCGTGGCCTGTCACAGCTCCCGGGGCGGCCAGCCTTTTGCCGGTAACCGGCCAATCCCCACGCCGTTCGGCATGCTGTATTCGTCCAACATCACGCCCGACAAGGCGACCGGAATCGGAACCTGGACCGAAGAGGACTTCTGGACGGCTCTCCACGAGGGCAAGGGCAGGCATGGGCGACTGCTGTACCCCGCCTTTCCCTACACCGCCTATACCCATGTCAAGCGTGCCGATGCTGACGCCATGT
>NZ_JAQIBU010000229.1 GCF_027858935.1 Oleiagrimonas sp.
GTTCAGTCATGATGAAAACTCCTTTTCACTGGACGGGCGACGTTGGGACAACCCGACCCGTGGCCAGAAAGCATAGCGCACCGGCCGCCTCGTCCGTGAGCGCATGACTGCACGGGCAGGCCGTCAAGGGTGTCCCGTGCTTCATGGCCCATATCGCGTCAACAGCGACCTGCAACCGGTTCACCATCTCGCACCACAGACACTGCACCGGACACAGACGCCCTGCACACAGAAGGACCGCGCCTGCCCGGACGCCATCGTGTTGCGGATGGCTGGGCATCTGTCTACTGTCGCGGAATGCACGGGCTCTTCACCCGGGCGTGATCAGGACAATCCTGCATGATCATCAACATTGATCCATCCGGTGTTTTGCGGCGGCGTGCTGCATGCGGCGCCCGCTTCTCTTCAACCCGGAAAGATGCATGTTGAGGCCTGCCTGGCGCGCGCTTCGATGCCTGCCGCGGACCGTCTGGCTGCTGGGTCTGGTCAGCCTGTTCAACGACACCGCCAGCGACATGATCTATCCGCTGGTGCCGTTGTACCTGGCATCGGTACTGATGGCCGGCCCGCGCACTCTGGGGCTGATCGAGGGGGTGGTGGAGGCTGCCAGCAGCCTGCTCAAGCTTGTGGCAGGAGTGCTTTCTGATCGCACCCGCAGCATGCGTGGCTGGGTTATCGGCGGGTATGCCCTGGCTGGCATGGCACGGCCTTTGATCGGGCTGGCCAACAGCTGGGTCGGGGTTTTCGGCGCACGCCTGCTTGATCGCCTGGGCAAGGGCGTGCGTGCAGCACCTCGCGATGCGCTGCTAGGTGCAAGCGTCGAACCCGGACGTCGTGGACTGGCTTTTGGCCTGCATCGCGCGATGGACAATACCGGCGCCGTGCTGGGCCCGCTGATCGCAGCCGTGCTGCTGGCACGGGGCATGGGCATGCGCGAGATTTTCCTTTGGTCGGTGGTGCCCGCTTTCGTTGTGATCGTCCTGACCTTGCGCCTGAATGACCCGTCCGTGGTGGAGGTCTCCACACGTGGTCCGATGCGCTGGAACCTGTCCGGTCTGTCGCCGGAGTTTCGCCGTTATCTTGTGGTTCTGGGGCTGTTCACGCTGGGAAACTCCTCGAACATGTTCCTGCTGCTGCGTGCGGGTGATCTGGGGACCGACGCCGAACGCGTGGTGCTGATGTGGGCGTTGTACTCCGCCGTCGCGGCGATCTTTTCCACGCCGCTTTCGGCACTCTCGGACCATTTCGGGCGTGTGCGTGTGCTGGGTATCGCCTGGGGTGCGTATGCCGCAGCCTATCTGGTCTTGGGCCTGTTGCCGGCTTCGGGCTGGGCCTTGTGGGCCTCCTTTGCCGGCTATGGTCTGGTCATGGCAGCACTGGAGGGGACCGAGAAAGCACTGGTGGCCGATCTGGTCGAGCCGGGTCATGCCGGCACGGCGTTCGGTTGGTACAACCTGGTCGCGGGGCTGATGCTGCTGCCGGCGTCCATCATCTTCGGCGAACTTTGGCAGATCGCAACACCGTTGGCGGCATTCGCTTTTGGCGCCCTGTGTGCTGGCCTGGCCACCGTGCTCCTGCTGACCTGGGTCCGCAATGGACGGTCCGTGTCCGTCTAGACGCGTTGCGCGGTGCACACGCATTGCACGCTGCAAGCGTGAGCCGTGATAATGGCCGCTTGTCCATTGATCAGGATGTTTCCATGCTCGATCCGGTGCTCTTGCGCACGCAGCTTGCGGATACCGCCACGCGATTGAAGGCTCGCGGCTATGTCCTGGATGCGAAGGCTCTGGAAGCCCTGGAGGCCGAGCGCAAGCTGTTGCAGACCCGCACGCAGGAGCTGCAGGCTGAACGCAACACGCGATCCAAGGGCATCGGCAAGGCCAAGGCGGCGGGCGAGGATATTGCCCCGATGCTGGCCGAAGTCGCCGGCCTGGGCGATCAACTGAAGGCCAACGAGCAGGCCCTGGTGGACGTGCAGGCACGTATCCAGGCCATCGTCCTGGGGATCCCCAATCTTCCCGACCGTTCGGTACCCGAGGGCAGAGACGAGCGTGACAACGTCGAACAGTCACGCTGGGGCGAGCCGCGCACATTCGATTTCGAGGTCAAGGATCACGTCGAACTCGGCGAGCGGAACGGCTGGCTGGATGGCGAGGCCGGCGCCAAGTTGTCCGGAGCACGCTTCACGGTGCTGCGTGGTGAGCTGGCACGCCTGCATCGCGCGTTGGCGCAGTTCATGCTGGACCTGCATACGCGCGAACATGGCTATCTGGAATGCAACGTGCCTTTGCTTGTCAATACCGAATCCATGCAGGGCACCGGGCAGTTGCCCAAGTTCGCCGATGACGCCTTCTCCACCGTGGTCGGTGAGACACAGCGTTACCTGATCCCCACGGCCGAGGTACCGCTCAGCAACCTGGTCCGCGACAGCATCATCGAGGCCGATGATTTGCCGTTGCGCTTGACGGCACATACGGCGTGCTTCCGGGCCGAGGCTGGAAGCTATGGCAGGGACGTGCGCGGGATGATCCGCCAGCACCAGTTCGAGAAGGTCGAGATGGTGCAGATCACCCGTCCGGATCACTCCATGGAGGCCCTGGAACAGTTGAGCGGACACGCCGAGACCGTCTTGCGCAAGCTCGACCTGCCTTACCGCAAGGTCCTGCTGTGCACGGGCGACATGGGCTTCGGTGCCGCCAAGACCTACGATCTGGAAGTCTGGTTGCCCAGCCAGAAAACCTATCGCGAGATCAGCTCCTGCTCCAACTGCACCGATTTCCAGGCGCGTCGCATGCAGGCTCGTTGGCGCAATCCGGACACCGGCAAACCGGAACTGGTGCATACCCTCAATGGCTCGGGCCTGGCGGTCGGCCGTTGCCTGATCGCGGTGATGGAAAACGGTCAGAATCCTGACGGCTCGATTACCATTCCCGATGTCTTGCGTCCCTACATGAACGGTGAGGCATCCATAGCCTGAAACAGATATGCCAACCGATGAAACCCCACGCGTACAGGCAACGCATCATCCCGCCCGTTCGGTGGAGCATTTTCAATGGCGTGGCCTTGAATCGCCCTGGGATTTTCCCGTTTCGTCGTCGACGTGGGTGCATTGTTGATCTGACGGCGGTTTGCACGCCCCAGCCTCAGGGATCAGAGCATCGTGTCGCTGCTGCTTTTGCTGTACACGTTTTTGTTGCCCGAAGCCGTAAAGGGGGCCCCGCCGGGATTGTTCATTGCCACCGGTATACTGCTGCCGATCACGATCCTGTTCCCGGCATTTCATTTTGGCGCCTTGTGCAGACGTCTCCTCGCAAACGGTCTTCCAAGCAGGTAGACGACAACCTCGGGGGATCCACCCGCGTGGTCGTCACGCGCTACAATAGTCTTGTTCGCGCAGGCAGGACGCCGTAGCGAACATCGGTGCAGCCGATGGCCCGTAGGGCGAGGGGCAGGAGCCCCGAGTCAAACTGCCGTAAGGCGCGCGGAGCGCGTCTTGTTACAACTTAAAACGGAGAGATGGCCGAGTGGTTTAAGGCAGCAGTCTTGAAAACTGCCGTAGGTTTACGCCTACCGTGGGTTCGAATCCCACTCTCTCCGCCATTCAAGCACGGCAACCAGACATGCCCATTGCTCTTGGGTCCAGATGCTGGTGGGGCTCGGTTTGAGGCTTTCCGAGCGAATCCGACGCCGCTGTTGGATTCTTGTCGATACCCTTCGCAGTTGGGATTCACATCAAATTAATGATGTCTGGCGCACCGTCGTGAGATATCGAGGTCGGCGTTTCCTGCGCCAGGCTCAGAAGCACCCTCAATCCTCAAGGAATTCCGCACCGGTGTCTCGGTACGGTCAAATGACGAGCCGCGGATTCTATGGATAGAAATTCGTTACATGCGTTTATCGATTTTTTTCGTCGGGCTCTGGGAAAGCGCTTCCAGCGCTACGGTCCAAGGGCTGTAGAGCCTGAACCCGCACTTCGTGACGAGCTTTTCAGTGCCGACCAGATGGAACGCCATGGCGTCCATTTGGCGCAGCATCATCGCCTGGGTATCGGCAAAGCAAAGGGCCTGTTGCTTTCGCGCCTCGCCGATAATGAGGCAGTCCTGATCAAGAGTTGCCGGATGCTGACGTTAGCCACGCATTCCAACCGGCATATCACCCCGGCAGCGGAATGGTTGCTCGACAACTACTACCTGATCGAAGAGCACATACGCACCGCCCAGAAGCACCTGCCCAAAAGTTACAGCTATGCTTTGCCCTGGCTGGCCAATGGCGTCTCCATTGGCCTGCCGCGCGTCTATGATATCGCCCTGGAGGTCGTCTCCCATGGGGACGGTCGAGTGGACAGTGAAAGCCTGAGTCGGTTTGTCGTCGCCTACCAGACCATCACGCCACTTACGCTGGGCGAGTTGTGGGCGATTCCGATCATGCTGCGTCTGGCTCTGATCGAGAATTTGCGCCGTATCGCGGCGCGGGTGGTCAGCAACTGGAATGAACGCAAATTGGCGGCTGACTGGGCCGATCGCCTGACCAGGACTGCGGAACTTGACCCCAAGAGCGTGGTGCTGACGGTCTCCGACATGGCTCGTTCCGTACCACCCATGCTGGGTTCCTTTGTCGCCGAGCTGACACGTCGGTTGCAGGGGCAGAGCATGGCCCTCGCCGTTCCACTGACATGGATCGAGCAATGTCTGTCCGAGTCCGGACAGACCATTGAGCAACTGGTGCAGTTGGAGGCCCAGATGCAGGCTTCCACGCAGGTTTCGGTTGGAAACAGCATTGGCAGCTTGCGCATGCTGGACAGCACGGACTGGCGTGATTTCGTTGAATCCAACAGCATCGTCGAACATCTGCTGCGCGATGATCCGATGGGGGTCTATGCAAAGATGGACTTTGCGGCACGGGACCACTATCGGCATGCAGTGGAGAGACTTGCAAAGGGCAGTGACCAGTCAGAAGAGGCGGTGGCATTCGCCGCACTGGAGTTGGCCCGACAGGATGCTGCCGCCGACGCTGACGCAGTACAGACTCATGTGGGCTTTTATCTGATCGATCGCGGTCTGCCGGCGCTGGAGCAACGGATCGCCATGCGCTGGACGCCAGCCCGGATCTGGTTGCGGGCGCTGAAACGTGCGCCCTTGTTACTGTACCTGGTTCCTGTGGTGATCCTCACCGCTGTATTGGCGTTTCCTTTCATCCATGCAGTGCACTTGGCCGGTTGGCCAAGGGTCCTGGTGGCGATACTGGCTGTGGCACTGCTGTTGATGACCAGCCGCTTGGCGGTTGCACTGGTGAATTGGCTGGTCGCGCTGACGCTGACGCCCACAATGCTGCCAAGGCTGGACTTTGTTCACGGTATCCCCGTCTGTGCACGCACACTGATCATCATCCCAGCCTTGATCGGCAGCGAGCAGGACATCAACGAACTTGTCGAAGGCCTGGAGGTTCGCTTTCTGGCCAACCGGGACAAATACCTGCATTACGGCCTGCTGACCGATTTCGCGGACGCGCCAAGCCCGAAGTTGCCAGAGGATGCTGTGCTTGAGGCGACAGCCCAACGCCTGATTGAGGATCTCAACCAGGCATATCCGGGCGATGATGGCGATCGTTTTTTCCTGTTCCACCGCCCGCGCCGCTGGAATGACGCCGAACAGGTGTGGATGGGCTACGAACGCAAGCGCGGCAAGCTATCCGAGCTCAATGCTTTGCTGCTTGGCAAGGGCGGCAGCCGATTCTCGCTGATCGTGGGCAACACCGCGCGCCTTACTCAGGTGCGTTATGTCATCGCCCTGGATGCCGATACACAGTTGCCGCGTGATGCCGCACGCCAATTCATTGGTGCCATGGAGCATCCTCTCAACCATGCAGTCTATGACCCCGTCAAACGTCGCGTGGTTTCCGGCTACGCGATTCTGCAACCGCGCATCGGCATCAGCCTGCAGAGCACGGCACGGTCGGCGTATGCACAATTGTTTGGCAACGATGCAGGGATCGATCCCTATACCCGCGCGACCTCTGACATGTATCAGGATCTGTTCGGGCAAGGGTCGTTCATCGGCAAGGGAATCTATGCCGTGGAGCCGTTCGAGCAGGCACTGGAGGGACGATTCCCGGACAACCGGATTCTCAGTCACGACTTGATCGAAGGCACGTATGCCCGATCCGGCCTGCTCAGCGACGTCCAGCTTTATGAGGAATATCCGGCCAGCTACAGCACGAATGCGCGCCGACAACATCGCTGGATTCGCGGCGACTGGCAACTGTTGCCATGGATCGGGCCATGGGCGCGGGGAGCCAGTGGTCGGATCGAACGCAACCAGCTGTCGGCACTGTCGCGTTGGAAGCTGCTCGACAATTTGCGTCGCAGCCTGGAGCCTGCCGCACTGCTTGCCGTGCTGCTGCTGGGTTGGCTGGCAATCACGGATAAGCCATGGTGGATCATCGCCGTGCTGGCCTTCGTCTTCATCTTGCCACTGGTTTCCTCGCTGTTGCTACTGGTGCGCAAGCCGCACGATGTGATGCTGGGACAGCACCTTCCGGTTGCGTTGCGTGAGTCGGGACATCATCTGTTGCGCGCGTTGCTGGGGTTGGTATGGCTTCCGCACGAGGCGTTGTTCAGCCTGGATGCGATCTTGCGGACGTTGTGGCGCATGACATTCAGTCATCGTCATTTGCTGCAATGGACGGCTTCACGAGATGTCGAGCGGAGCAGTGTCAACGGGTTGGCCGGGTTGTATCGCTTCATGTGGATCGGTCCGGTCCTTGCGGTGTCCCTGGTTGCGCTTCTCTGGTCGCGACCTATGGCGCTGGCCTGGGCTACGCCGCTGCTTGTGGCCTGGCTGCTGTCGCCGGCCGTAGCCTGGTGGATCAGCCTGACGCCCAAGAGTGCAAGCTTCAGTCCTTCAACTGCACAAAAGCAGCTTTTGCAGGATCTGGCCCGACGCATCTGGGCATTTTTTGACCAGCATGTATGCGAAGAGGATCATTGGTTACCCCCCGACAACATTCAGCATGAACCCGGGCCGAGTGTTGCCCATAGAACTTCCCCAACCAATATGGGACTGGCGCTTCTGGCGCATCTGACTGCGCATGACCTGGGTTATCTGAGCGGCGCACGTCTGGTGCAGCGCGTTGGCTTGTCATTGATCACCATGCGGGGACTTTCGGGGTATCGCGGACACTTCTTCAACTGGTATGACACGCAGACCCTGCAGCCCTTGGAACCACGCTATGTTTCGACGGTTGACAGCGGCAACCTGGCCGGACACCTGATCACGTTGCGAGGAGGGCTGTTGACGCTGCCGGATCGTCCGGTCTTCGAAATGAGCGTGCTGCAAGGACTGGCCACCACGATCAGACTGGCAAGTCAGTCAATCGAAGACACCTCCCCGATGCAGTCCGCACTGGCGCGCATTCAGGTCGAACTGGAAAGGGCAGAAGCATCACCTCCGCGCTCTTTGCCGGCTGCAGCCCGATTGCTGCAACAACTGCGGGTGCCGATCGAACAACTTACAGACGATGTGAATTTGGATGACGGTAGCGAGACGCGCTACTGGGTGCGGTCGCTGCAGGCGCAGTGTCGTGATGTGGCCGCTGACATCAGCCCCTGGTCGCTACTTCCGGATCCGCAGCTGGACGATGCGGCGAGCGTACTTATGCCGACATGGCGAGAGCTCGCCAATATGCAGGTCGAAACATCCAATGAAAGCCGTGCGGATGCCTTGCTCGCATGCCGCCATCACGCCAAGAAATACGTGGCGTGTTGCGCGCGTCTGGCTGCCGAAACCCGGGCGCTGGAGGTGATGGATTTCGGTTTTCTCTACGATCGTCAACGCGACCTGCTCTCGATCGGCTACAACATGGACAACCGGCGAAAGGATGCGGGATATTATGATCTCCTGGCATCCGAGGCACGACTGACCTACTTCGTCGCCATCGCTCAGGGACAGTTGCCCCAGGCGGCCTGGTTCAGTCTTGGCCGCTTGTTGACCACCACCGGTGGTTTGCCGGTACTCCTGTCGTGGTCCGGTTCGCTTTTCGAGTACCTCATGCCGATGCTGGTGATGCCCAGTTATGCCGGCACGCTGCTCGAGCAGACATGCATCGCAGCGGTTGCACGGCAGATTGAATACGGTAACCAGCTGGGGGTGCCATGGGGGATGTCCGAATCCGGCTACAACGCGATGGACGTTCATTTGAACTATCAGTACCGCGCATTCGGTGTGCCGGGACTGGGGCTCAAGCGGGGACTCGGTGAGGATATCGTGGTGGCACCCTATGCCACGTTACTGGCGCTGCAGGTCTCTCCGGCAGCGGCCATGGCGAACCTGCAGCGAATGATCGCAGCCGGCTTTATGGGGCGTTATGGCTTGTATGAAGCCATTGATTACACCCCGACAAGATCTCCCCGAGGCCAATCGCATGCCGCGGTGCGCTCGTTCATGGCGCATCACCAGGGCATGGGATTTCTGGCATTGGCAAGTTTGTTGCTGGACGCGCCGATGCAGCGGCGCTTTGCCGCGGACCGGGAATGCCAGGCGAGTGCGCTCCTGCTGCAGGAGCGTGCTTCCAGAACGGCGGCCGAATACCTGCATGCCGCGAGCATGCCCACAGCGGCGGTGATCGCGCGCGGCGACGAGAGCGGGCTGAACGTCTTCACCGATCCGGAGCGTCCAAGTCCGGCAGTGCAATTGCTTTCCAATGGCCGCTATCACGTCATGGTCAGCAGTGCCGGTGGCGGATACAGCCGTTGTCATGAATTTGCGGTTACGCGCTGGCAAGAGGATTCGACCTGCGACAACTGGGGCATGTTCTGCTATCTGCAGGACATTGATAGTGGTGACTTCTGGTCGACGACACATCAGCCAACCCTGAAACGGGTGGACCAATATGAGGCGATTTTTTCCGATGCACGGGCCGAGTATCGCTTACGTGTACGCGGTATCGAGGCCCATACCGAGATCGCGGTTTCGCCCGAGGACGATATCGAACTGCGGCGTATTCATCTGACCAATCGTTCTCGTGTTCAGCGCACCATCGAGCTGACCAGCTATGCCGAAGTGGTTCTGGCGCCGGCACTGGACGATGCCATGCATCCGTCTTTCAGCAAACTTTTCGTACAGACCGAACTGATCCAATCGCTGCAGGCGATTATCAGTACGCGTCGCCCCCGGTCCACCGACAAAGATGCGCCGTGGATGTGTCATCTGCTGGCGGTACACGACGCGCATGTGTTGGCGGTGTCCTACGAAACCGACCGGTCCCGCTTCATCGGTCGCGGTCGGGATCTGGTTCATCCCGCGGCCATGGACATGCTGGATGGCGACGAGGGACTGCTCTCCAATAGTGCCGGATCCGTGCTGGATCCGATCGTGTCCATCCGCTGCCGGTTGCAACTCGAGCCCGGGCAGTCAGCGACAGTGGACCTGGTCACCGGCATGGGCGGCAGTCGTGATTCCTGCATGCACCTGATCGAAAAATACCGCGATCGACGCCTGGCGGATCGTGTGTTCGGTCTGGCCTGGACACACAGCGCGGTATTCCTGACCCAGCTCAACGCGACTGTGTCCGAGGCACGTCTGTACGAACAGATGGCCTCCGTGATCATCTATCCCCATGCCAGGCTGCGCGCCATGTCCAGTGTCCTGGTGGCCAACCAGCGCGATCAATCGGGTTTGTGGGGACAGGCCATCTCGGGGGATCGGCCCATTGTTCTGCTGCAGATCGGCAATATGGCGCACATCGACCTGGTGCGTGAATTGATACAGGCGCACACCTACTGGCGCCAAAAGGGATTGCTGGTGGATTTGGTGATCTGGAACGAAGACCAGAGCGGCTACCGCCAGCAGTTGCGGGACCTGATCATGGATCTGATCGCTTCCGGTCACGAGACCAACCTGCTCGATCGGCCGGGCGGCATTTTCGTGCGGCCGGCACCGCAGCTTTCACGCGAGGATCGTATCCTGACGCAGGCTGCAGCACGGATTGTCCTGTCCGACAAACGCGGCAGCCTGTCCCAACAGATTCACAGGCGCTGGGCGAATGCGCCTTTGCCACGTTTTGAACCGGAACATCTGGTTGTCGCTGGAAAGGATGAAGTTTCTGCAAACGCGGTTACGCAACCGGAGGCGCATGCCCTCGTTTTCGGCACCCCGTCTTTCGGTTTCAGCGCGGATGGACGCGAATACGAGATCATGACCAAGGCCGGCCACGTGACACCGGCACCCTGGGTGAACGTGCTGGCCAATCCCGATTTCGGTACGGTGATTTCGGAAAGTGGGGGCGCATATACCTGGAGCGCGAATGCACATGAGTTCAGGCTGACGCCCTGGAACAACGATCCGGTAACGGACGCCAGCGGCGAAGCGTTGTTCCTGCGCGACGAGGACAACGGTCATTACTGGTCTCCGACCCCCCTGCCGCGTCGTGGGAAAGGGGCCTATAGGACCCGTCACGGTTTTGGCTACAGCGTGTTCGAGCATGTCGAGGACGGCATTCACAGCGAGTTGTGGGTGTATGTCGCGATCGACGCAGCAGTCAAGTTTTCCGTGCTCAAGTTGCGCAACGACTCGGGAAGGACACGCCACTTGTCCGCGACCGGTTACGTGGAGTGGGTCCTGGGGGATCTGCGCGCAAACACGGCAATGCATGTGGTCACCGAACTTGATCCGGCCAGCGGTGCGCTGTTTGCACGAAATGCCTACAGGATAGGCTTTTCACAGCGCGTGGCTTTCTTCGATGTCGAGGCAGCGGATCGTTTCGCAACCGGCGACCGCAGCGAGTTCATTGGTCGCAACGGTACGCTTCGCGCTCCGGCAGCCATGGCTCATCCGCGGTTGTCCGGGCGTGTCGGGGCCGGGCTGGATCCTTGTGGCGCTATCCGCAGCAATTTCACGTTGAATGCCGGCGACAGCCACGAGGTGATTTTCCGACTGGGTGCAGCGCTCGACGCGAGTGGAGCGAGCGACCTGGCCAAGCGTTGTCGCGGCAAGGGTACTGCCGCCGCGGCCCTGGAGGCCGTCCAGGCCCACTGGCGTCGGATACTCGGTGCGGTGCAGGTGGAGACGCCCGACACGGCGGTCAACATGCTTGCCAATGGATGGCTGATGTACCAGGTGATCGCGTCGCGCTTCTACGCACGTAGCGGGTACTACCAATCTGGCGGAGCGTTCGGTTATCGCGATCAGCTTCAGGATGTGATGGCCATGATCCATGCCGATGCCGACCTGGTGCGTCAGCATTTGCTGCGTTGCGCCGCACACCAGTTTCCGGAGGGCGATGTGCAACATTGGTGGCACCCGCCTCAGGATCGCGGTGTACGCACGCATTGCTCGGATGACTACCTGTGGCTGGCGCTGGCCACGAGCCGTTATGTACGCATCACCGATGATCGCGACGTCCTTGATGAAAGGGTGCATTACATCGAAGGCCGGGCACTGCATCCAGGGGAAGAGTCCTACTTTGATCTTCCAGGTCATTCACCGCTGTGCGAAACCCTTTACCAACACTGTGTTCGGGCCATCGAGCACAGCATGCCGCGGGGCTCTCATGGCTTGCCATTGATCGGGGGCGGTGACTGGAACGATGGCATGGACCGGGTCGGCAAGGACGGGCGGGGGGAGAGCGTATGGCTGGCTTTCTTTCTGTACGAAGTCCTGAAGACGTTCGCGTCGACTGCCCGTGCTCACGGCGATGAGACTTTCGCCCATCGATGTGAAACCGAGGCCAGTGCCTTGCAGCCATCGTTGGAGCGTCACGGTTGGGACGGCCTTTGGTATCGACGGGCATATTTCGACGATGGCAGCCCGCTGGGTTCTGCCAGTAACAGTGCCTGCCGTATCGATTCCATCTCGCAGAGTTGGGCGGTGCTTTCCGCTGCCGTACCCGAAGCCCGACAGCGGCAGGCCATGCTGTCGCTGGACAAGCATCTGGTGCGGCGCGACCTTGATCTGGTGCAACTTCTGGAACCGCCCTTCGACAGCGATTCGGAGCTTGATCCAGGCTATATCAAGGCCTATGTGCCCGGCGTGCGCGAAAACGGAGGGCAATACACGCATGCGGCCGTATGGGCCGCAATGGCATTTGCAGCCCTGGGCGATGGCAAGCGTGCGTGGGAGGTGCTGGACATGATCAACCCGATCCACCATGGCATGGACGCCGCGACGATCGATGTATACAAGGTCGAACCCTATGTGGTCGTGGCGGATGTGTACGCCGTACCGCCGCATGCCGGACGTGGGGGATGGAGTTGGTATACCGGCTCCGCGGGATGGATGTACCGGCTGATTCTGGAGTCTTTGCTGGGCCTGCAGGTTGAAGGCGACCGGCTTCGCATCAGGCCGGTGGTACCGGCTGAGTGGAAACGTTACGTCGTGGATTACCGCTTCCGGAACACGCCTTATCACATTACGGTGCATCTGGTGGCAGATGATGAACCGCAGGTCATGGATGCCATCCCGGCCAGCGACGAGATTGTGTTGATCGACGACGGGCAGGATCATCACATCCAGGTGCAGTGTCG
>NZ_JAQIBU010000262.1 GCF_027858935.1 Oleiagrimonas sp.
TTTTCGATGGGCAGGGCCAGCAGCAATTCCACCCGTCGGCGCAGCATGGTCCAGGCTCGCAGGTAGGCGCCTGTTCGCGTGTCCTCGTTACCCTGGACGGCTGCCGGATCGGGTATGCCCCAGTGGGCGGTCACCGGATGCCCGGGCCACACCGGACACGTCTCGCCAGCGGCGTTGTCACAGACGGTGATGACCACGTCCATGACTGTCGCGCCCGGCTGCTCGAATTCGTCCCACGCCTTGCTGCGCAATTCACCGCCAAAACCGGCTTTGCGCGCCAGCGCCTCGGCCATGGGCTGCACGACACCGCTGGGATGGCTGCCGGCGCTGCAGGCCCTGAAGCGCCCCGCACCCATCACGTTCAACAGGGCCTCGGCCATCACGCTGCGGGCGGAATTTCCGGTGCACAGGAAAAGGACGTTCACACTCGACATGCCGTGTCTCCAGCACATGCTGCGTCGGCCGGGGAGCCGACACAGCAGTTCTCGGTCAGGAAGCCGAGCAGGTCGTTCATGCGCGCGTAATTGGCGCGGCACTGGATCCGCCGGCCGCGTCGCTCGTCCTCGACCAGTCCGGCATGGCGCAGCTGGTTGAGATGATGGTTCAGGGTCGCGCCGGCCAGTCCGGTGGCACCGGCCAGCTTGCCGACCGTCATGCCCTCGCTGCCCGCCTGCACCAGCAGGCGGAACAGGTCCAGGCGATGTTCGTGAGCCAACGCGGTGAGACAGGCCAGGGCATTTGATGATTTCATATTTCTAGAATCATGGAAATTAAAGAAGCCGTCAAGCACGCCAGATTGATGCGGCGAAACGGCTTGCACAGCATCCGTATTTACGCGATTATTCTTTTCATCTTGATAGAAAGATGAATAACCAAGGTATCGCGTTGTGACCACTATTTCACTGGAATTCTTTCCGCCCAAGACCGAAAGCCAGCGGGACCAGTTCGAAACCACGCTGAAGCGGTTGAGCGCCTTGCAACCGGAGTACGCCAGCGTGACCTTCGGTGCCGGAGGTTCGACGCTGAGCTACACGCCGCATACCGTGAAGGCGCTGATGGAAGCCGGACTGGACGCCGCACCGCACGTATCGTGCATGGGCGGCACCCGCGACGAGATCGGCGCACTGCTGGACGACTACAAGGCCATGGGCTGCCGCCGACTGGTGGCATTGCGCGGCGACCTGCCCTCGGGCATGGCCGGTCCGGGGGACTTCCGCTACGCATCCGAGCTGGTGGCCTTCATTCGCGAACACTCTGGAGACCATTTCCGCATCGAGGTGGCCTGCTACCCGGAGACGCATCCGCAGGCCGATGACGCACTGGTGGACATGCACCACTTCAAACACAAGGTCGACACCGGCGCGAATGGTGCCATCACGCAGTATTTCTTCAACGCCGACGCCTACTTTCGATTCGTCCATGACGCGCGCATGGCGGGCGTGGAGGTACCGATCGTGCCGGGAATCATGCCGATCTCCAACTTCACCCAGCTCAAGCGTTTTTCCGAGGCCTGTGGCGCGGAGATTCCGCGCTGGATCAGCAAGCGCATGCAGGCCTATGGCGATGACGCCGAGCGCGTGCGTGATCTGGGCGCGGACATTGTCGCGGACATGTGTCGCCGGCTACTGGATGGCGGCGCGCCGGGGTTGCACCTGTATACGCTCAATCGCGCGGTAGCCACACTGGCAGTAATCGACCGCCTGGGCTGAACGGCCCCCATCCCGTTCACCCCTGCTGCATCTTTACCATGGCAGGCTGTGGACATGCTGCGTGTGTTACACCTGTTGCTGCTGTCGCTGTTGCTGCTTGCAGCACCCCTGTGCCGGGCGCAGGACGCGATACATCATTGCATCGCGGCCAACGGCACGCCGGTGTTCACCGACCAACCCTGCACCAGCATGGATGCCCTCGGCGCCGGCACGGTTCATGCGCGGTCACATCATGACTGCCCGGCAACCCGCAAGGCACTGCGTACACGGGTGGCCGACGCCTTCGACAACCATAATGCCAATGCGCTGGCTGGCCTGATGCTGTGGCAAGGCTTCAGCGGTCACGAGGCGGTACGACGGATCCGTTGGTTCCGCAAGCTCATGCGCAGGCCACTGCTGGACGTGGTTGACGGTGAAACGCCCTACCCGCCTGTCCCCGCTTATCCAGCAACAAGTTCGACGAGCGCCGAACCCGTCCCCGAAGCCAACATGCGCATCGCGCTGGGTGGCGCCGGCACCGCAGGTACGGCTCCGCTCGGTTTTGCCGTAGCGGACCGGGCGGGTTGCCTGTGGTTGCGACCCTGACCGCCAGCACATGCCACACGTTTCGCCTCCGGCTATCATGGACTGATTTTCCGAGGAGAAACGAACATGGCGATGGAATACCCCGAATGGATCTGGCATGAAGGCGAAATCAAGCACTGGAAGGATGCGACCGTGCATGTCATGGCACACGCGCTGCACTACGGCTCCTCCGTGTTCGAGGGCATTCGCAGCTATGTGACGCCGGATGGGGCAGCGATTTTCCGCCTGCAAGACCATCTTCGTCGCCTTTTCCACTCGGCCCGTATCTATGACATGCAGATGCCCTACAGCATCGAGCAGCTTAGCGACGCCTGCCATGAAGTGATCAAGCGCAATGACCTGAAAAAGGCCTATCTGCGCCCGCTGGCGTTTCGAAGCCTCGGCGGACTGTCGCTTTCGGCCGAGTGCCCGACCGAGGTCACAGTAGCGGCCTGGGCCATGGGCACCTATCTGGGCGAGGAAGCGCTGGAGAACGGTATCGACGCCTGCGTGTCGAGCTGGCAGCGGTTTGCGCCCAATACCATCCCGGCCGGCGCCAAGGCCGGCGGGAACTATCTGTCCGGCCAACTGATCGCGCGTGAAGCGCGGCGGCTGGGCTTTGGCGAAGGCATCGCGCTGGCCTCCACAGGCTTGCTCAGCGAGGGCGCGGGCGAAAACCTGTTCCTGATCTTCGACGGCATCATGTACACCACCCCGGTCAGCGCCGCGATCCTCAACGGGATCACCCGCGACACCCTGATGAAACTGGCTCGTGCCGACGGCATCGAGGTCGTCGAGCGTGACATGCCGCGCGAATATCTGTACCTGGCCGATGAGGTCTTCATGTGCGGCACTGCCGCCGAAATAACGCCGATCCGCTCGGTCGACGGCAAACAGGTTGGACCCGGCAAGCGCGGCCCAGTCACCGCGCGCATGCAGGCCCTGTACTTTGGACTGTTCGACGGCAGCGTGGCCGATCCTGGCGGCTGGCTGGAACCAGTCGGTGCCTGAGCGTGGCCGTCCAAAGAGGCGCTGTTGCAACACCTGTTGCTAGTACCCAACCATGGAACCGTCCGCATCCGAGCCGGCCACCGCGCGAACGCGCGGGCGCGCCAGTATGATCTCACAGGCGCCTTCAATGGCCAGCATTTCTTCGCTCGGTGCAAACGCATACTGCAGCGATTGGAGAAGTCGCATGACGTGGCTTGCGTGCTGATCGTGGACGTGGATCATTTCAAGCGGGTCAACGACCTGCATGGGCACATCTCAGGTGATACGGTCCTCCAGAATGCAGTCGCGATATGCCAATCGGTATTGCGCGCGTCGGACGTGTTCCGGCGCCTGGGTGGCGAGGAATTCGGCATCCTGATGCCCAGTTGTGCGCGTACGCAAGGCATCGCGATCGGCAACCGCATCCGCCAGGCTATCGCCAACACCTGCGTGCAGGTGCATGAGCAGGCCACCCTCACCATTACCGCCAGCATCGGATTGGCCTGCACCGACATGACCGGCTATGCACCCAAGCCTCTTCTGATCGAGGCCGATACCGCGCTCTTTGCAGCCAAGCACGCCGGACGCAATCAGCTTATCGCGGGGACGGGCGTCGGCGCGCCGAAGGCGGCACCGGTATCGGCCTAGCTCGAGACCAGCATCCGTGATGGGTCAGGCACGATGTGCGTGCGGAAAATGAACCGTGGCGACGACGCCAATGACGTCCTCACGTGGGCGAATGGTGACGTGCCAGCCATACAGCTCGCAAAGGCGGCGCACGATAGCCAAGCCCAGGCCGGCGCCGCTGCCGTTGGCGCCCTCACCGCGCGTGCCTCGCTGGAACAGTGCCTCGGCTTCCTCGGCCTTGATCCCGCGGCCGGTATCCTCGATGACAATGCGGTCCTCGAGAATACACACCACCACTTCGCCCTGCTGGGTGTATTTCACCGCGTTGCCGACCAGGTTGGTCAGGACGACCGCCAGCACCGAGGCCGGCGCGTCCACCTGCAGCGCCTGCATGTCGCGCAGCTTCAATTCGACGGGCTTGTCGCGCATGTGCGGGCGCTGACTCTCGATCACGTCCACGGCGATCCTGGTGGCATCGGTGATCTCGCCAAAGGTCGGCCCGCGGCGTTCGGCGCGAGAGAGCAACAACAGCGCCTCGATCATCTCCGTGGCCTGGCGTGAAGAGCGCTCGATGCGTTTGAGCCGCTCACGCAGCTTGTCGTTGAGATCCGGAGAGGACTGCATCAGCTCCGTGGTGCTGGAGATCACGGCCAGCGGCGTGCGCAGCTCGTGGCTGACGTCGGAATTGAATTCACGGTCGCGCTCGACCAGCGCGGTCAACCGCTCGGCGTACTCGTCCAGCGCCTGCGCCAGCTCACCGACCTCGTCGTCCGCCACATGCGGCGCAAGCGGCTCGGCCTTGCCGGCACGACGGAACTCACGCAATCGCGCGGCCAGTTCGGTGACCGGCCGCAGCACCCGCCGCGACAGCCACATGCCCAACGCCAGCGAAAACAGACTGAACACGATGACTGCGGCCACCAGCCCTGCCATCAACTGGCGCTTGCCCTTCTCGTCGCGGCTGACGTCGTAGCGGATGAAACCGATCAGCCCGTATTTGCGCTGCACGGCCAGTTTGTAGTGGTGGGTACGTCCGTCGGCACCCACCTCGGTGATGTCGTGTACGCCGCTGGAAAGGTTTTGCCAGGCCAGCGGCGCCTTGTACAGCGTGCGCTTGCTCCACATCCATGCCTCAAGCAATTCCGAGGCCGCGCGCTGGTTGGGGTTGCGATGCACGTGCTCGACGGCCTGGTCGACGTCGTGCTGCAACGCCTTCACCACCAACTGATCCTCGACCTTGGCGCGCACGTACAGGGCGGCCAGAGCAAAAAGCACCGTAAGGCCGAAGCCGAACAGCGCGAACGAGACAATCAGGCGAGTGCGCAGCCTACGTCGGGAGCGCATCGGGGTCGACCATCCGATAGCCAATGCCGTGACGCGTGTGGATGAGCGGCTTCTCGAACGGCTTGTCGATGGAGGCGCGCAGCCCATGGATATGCACACGCAGGCTGTCGCTGTCGGGCAGTTCCTCGCCCCAGACTTTCTGCTCCAGGTCATGCCGCGTGACCACCGATGGACTGGCGTCCATCAGCGCCTGGAGCAACTTCAGGCCAATCGGGTTGAGCTGGATCGAGGTCCCAGCCCGAGTCACCGTCAGCGTGTCGAGGTTGTAGGTGAGATCGGCCACCTTGAGCACCCGGCTCTGCGGACCCTTGCCGCGTCGCGCCAGTACTTCCAGGCGCGCACCCAGCTCCTGCAGCGCGAACGGCTTGGTCATGTAATCATCGGCGCCGGATTCAAACCCGGTCAGTTTCTGCTCCAGCGCGTCGCGCGCGGTAAGCATCAGGATCGGCGTCTGCTTGTGCGCCTCGTGGCGCAATTTGCGCGCCACTTCCAGGCCGTCCATGCCGGGCAGCGTCAGATCCAGCACGATCACGTCGAAATCGTGCACCACGGCAAGGTGAAGCCCGGTCACGCCATCGCCGGCGAAGTCCACGACATGGTCGCGGTCCTCCAGGTAATCACCGATGTTGGTTGCAAGATCGTTGTTGTCTTCGATCACCAATACACGCATGCAGGCATCCTCGGTACAGCCCCGGCCGCACGGCCGACAGGGTCCAAGCTTAACGGGAATCGCGCGCCACCGGCAGACCACGCAAGAAAAGGCCCGGGCTGGAGGCGCTGGGGGAAGTCGTCTCTCGCCCGGGCCCAAGTTGCTGCCCCGATTGCCGCGGCGGCAAATCAGCCGCCTGGGGAAGGCGTGTCGCGCACCACGGCAACACCGTTGTAGCCCCAGTCGCTTTAATTGACTGTTAACCAACGGGAAGACTAGCGTTAAGGAAGAACCGCAGCGGAAACTCACAACAACAGCATGATGATGAGACTGGAGCGGGTGATGGGAATCGAACCCACGTCATCAGCTTGGGAAGCTGAGGTTCTACCATTGAACTACACCCGCGCGGGATAACGATTACATCGGTTTTGCAACGCGCACGCAAGCCTTGCGCTTCGTCGCATCGCACAGGACCGGCAAACACAAGCGGCTGGCTCGGCTACAATGGGTGCATGGGGTTCCGGTCCGTGCGGCAGATCGGCATCGGCCAGGGCCACGCATGTCATGGGTCCCGACCGGGTGGCGTCGCTAGACCGTCATTCCATGCTTCGACATCTCGACCCGAGTCCACCCAGCCATGCCCATGCCCATGCTCCACGCCGTATATCGGAGCGACCGATGACTGAAACCGAGGCTAACGGAGAACACCGTGACGCCGACCGCCGACGCCCGGTACGCAGTTTCGTGCTGCGCGAAGGCCGCATCACCCCGGCCCAGCAACGAGCATTTGATAATCACTGGTCGCGCTATGGCCTGGACTACAGCGGTGATCTGCGGGACCTGGATGCAACCTTCGAGCGCCACGCCCCACACATCTTGGAAATCGGCTTCGGAAATGGCGAGGCTCTCGCGTATTCGGCTGCAAGCGACCCGGGCAGCGACTATCTAGGCATTGAGGTGCACCGCCCGGGCGTCGGACGCCTGATGAACACCCTGGCGACGTCCGGAACGGAAAATGTGCGCCTGTATCGACATGACGCCGTTGAGGTCCTGCGTGAGGAAATCGCCCGCGAAACCCTGGACCAGGTCCGCGTGTGGTTCCCCGATCCGTGGCCCAAGAAACGCCATCAGAAGCGGCGTCTGATCCAGCCGGATTTCGTGGCTCTGGTCGCATCACGCGTGCGCCCTGGCGGCCTCTTGCACCTGGCCACCGACTGGGCCGAGTATGCTGGTCATATGCTTGAGGTCATGGAGGCGGCACCCCGCTGGCGCAACACGTGCGGACCGGGTGTGTTTTCCGATTGCCCGCCGTGGCGCATCGAGACCCACTTCGAACGTCGCGGACGGCGTCTGGGGCACGAGGTTCGCGACCTCGTGTATGAACGCACCGGATGAAGTTTCCAATCTCCACGCAACCCGTGCGGTAGATCCTTGAACGCCCAGTTCTAACCCGACCTGTTGTTTCCACCGCCGCACACACGCGACGCCCAATGAACCCAACGGCAAGATTACGACGACGTTTCCATGGAAAGTACAGCCGCTGGCCTGACCCTCACCCCCGACATGATCCTGGTGCTCGGGCTTGTGGCCTTCACCATGATCATGCTGGTGCTGGAGTGGATCCGCGCCGACATGGTGGCGCTGCTGGTGGTGGTCGTGATCGGACTGACCGGACTGATGCCGGCGACCCAGGTGTTCCAGGGTTTTTCCGGCAACGCGGTGATTGCGATCCTGGCCATCATGATCATGGGCGCGGGACTGGATCGCGCCGGCGCGCTGTCCAAGGCAGCCAGCTTCGTAATGCGCATGTCGGGAGGACGCGAGTCGCGCCTCGGCATGGTGGTCAATGGAGTGACCAGCGCCTTCAGCGCCATCATTCCAAGCCAGGCCCTGGCCGCGCTGATGATCCCGGTATCCAGTCGCCTTTCGGCGCGTACCGGTGTGCCGTTGACAAGGCTGCTGCTGCCGATGGCCTTCTGCATCCTCACCGGCACCAACACCACGCTGATTGCCAACTCGCCGCTGATCCTGCTCAACGACCTGATCGCCAGCGCCAACCGCAACCTGCCGCCAGGCGCGCATACCATCTCGCGATTCAGTCTGTTCAGCGTGACACCAATCGGTGTCACGCTTGCGTTGATTGGCATCGCCTATTTCGCGTTGTTTGCCAAACGCCTCCTGCCGGCGCGCGAGGACGACCGGCAAAAAGTCACCCCGGGGCGCACCGAAAGCTACTTTGCCGAGACCTACGGCATTGTAGGGGAGCCGGCCGAGCTGACCGTGACCGCCGAGAGTGCGCTGGTCGGCATGAGCGTGGCTGAAGTGGAGCAGTTGCACGGCGCACCGCTGATCCTGGCGATGAAGAACGGCAACGAATCACGCATGGCGCCCCCGGCCGAAGAGATGATCTGGGTCGGAACCGTGCTTGGCGTCCTCGGATCACGCGAACAAGTCGCCGAGTTTGCCAACCTGCAGCTATGCCGGGTATCCACGCGGATGCGCCAACTCGGCGACCTGTTCAACCCGGCCCGCGCCGGCATTTCCGAGGCCGTGGTGCCGCCAAGCTCCAACTTCGTCAAGCAACGCATCGGCGAACTGCACTTGCGCAAACGCTTCGGGGTCTCGGTGCTCGCGGTCAACCGTGGCGACCAGGTCTTCCGCGAGGACATCCGCAGCATCAGCCTGCGCGCCGGCGACACTCTGGTGTTGCACAGCCACTGGAACGACCTGGTGATGACGCAGCAGGACCGCAACCTGGTGGTGATCACCGACATCCCGCAGACCGAACAACGTCCGGGCAAGCTGTGGCAGGCGCTGGGTTTTTTCCTGATGGCCATGGGTCTGGCCCTGTTCACCAATCTGGACCTGCCGGTGGCGATGATGAGCGGCGCGATCGGCATGCTGCTCTCGGGCGTTCTGAACATGGACGAGGCCTATCGCGCGGTGAACTGGAAGACCATCTTCGTCACCGCATGCCTGATCCCGCTGGGCTGGTCCATGGACTCCACCGGCGCCGCCGCCTGGCTGGCCCAGGAAGTGCTGCTCTATTCGCATGGTGCGCCGCAGTGGTCGATGCAGGCGGCCATTGCCATCCTGACGCTGTTGTTCTCGCAGGTGATGTCGAATGTCGGCGCCACCGTGATGATGGTGCCGATCGCCATCAGCGTGGCGGTGGCCACCGGTGGCAATCCGTCCGCCTATGCACTGCTCGTGGCGCTGTCCTCGTCCAACACTTTCCTGATCAGTTCCGGTCACCCTGCGCTGATGATGGTGGCCGGCCCCGGTGGCTACCGTTCGCGTGATTTCCTGCGTGCAGGCCTGCCGCTGACCGCGCTGATGCTGATTGCCACACTGGT